>JASHUH010000280.1 GCA_030040115.1 Acidobacteriaceae bacterium
TACTGAAACCGCGCGCGCTTATTTGAAAGTGCTGGCCGACGCGCGCAAACACTAGCCTCCTGACCACTTGATCGCATCGTGGGACCTCGGGCGCCCAGGGTCGCGCTTTTGGGACCTGGGAAACCGCAAACCTCAATCAACCGGCGAACCCGCCACAGGACGAAACATTTCACGAGTCGCAAGCATGGCCGACGCACCCTCGTCGCATTCCGATCCCTCCGACGCTTTCCGCCTCGACGGCCGTCACGCCCTCGTCACCGGCGCCGCCAGCGGCATCGGCGAAGCCACTGTCAAGGAGCTGGCCCGCGCCGGCGCATCCGTCTGGATCGCCGACATCGACCTTGCCGCCGCTGCGGCCCTCGCCCAGTCGGTCGCCTCCGCCAGGGCGCTGTTCCTTGACGTGACCAGCCCGGAATCCATCGCCAAAGCCTTCGCCCAACTCGGTCGGCTCGACATCCTTGTGAACAATGCCGGCATCGGCCACGTGGGCTCGATTGAAACCACCGAACCGGAGGACTTCGACCGGCTGATGGAGGTCAACGTGCGCGGAGTTTACCTGGTGACCCGCGCGTTTCTCCCCTTGCTGCTGGCCGCACCCGAGCACAGCGAGGCCGTGGGAACCATCGTCAACATCGCCTCGGTCTCCGGCCTGGTCGGCATCAAACAGCGCTTCGCCTACTGCACCAGCAAGGGCGCGGTGGTGGCCATGACGCGCCAATTGGCCGTCGAGTATCCACGCATGCTCCGCGTCAACGCCATCTGCCCCGGCACCGTGCAATCGCCGTTTGTCGAAGCCTATCTTGAAAAATTCCACAAAGACAACAAAGACGAGATGCGCGCCGAGCTGCGTGCGCGCCAACCCGTAGGCCGCCTCGGCCGGCCAGAGGAAGTGGCCGCCATGGTCCGCTACCTGGCTTCCGACCAGGCCGCCTTCGTCAGCGGTTCTCTGTTCACCATCGACGGCGGCTGGACTGCCGCCTAGCTCGCCAAAGTTTCTTATCGTTTTGCTCTGGAGGTCTGCATGCAGCTCGTGACGTTTTCCGCCGGCGACGGCAAGCTTCGCTCCGGCGCGCTGCTCGACGACGGCAAGATCGTCGCCGATCTTTCGGCTGCCGGTTACCCCGACGCCTTGGCCGTCATTCACGCCGGCGTAAGCGCCATCGATAATCCCGCCGACTATCCCGGCTACAATCTGAGCGGCATCCGCCTGCACGCCCCGCTCCCGAACCCTCCGCGCCTCTTCGCCATCGGACTCAATTACCGCGAGCACGCCATCGAATCCAAAATGCCCTTCCCCGATTTTCCCGTAGTCTTTTTCAAGCTGCAAACCGCTATCGTCGGCCCCGGCGAACCGATTGTGCTGCCTACCAACTCCACCGAGCCCGATTACGAAGCCGAATTCGCCTTTGTTATCGGTAAAGGCGGCTATCGCATTCCCGCCGCGGCCTGGCGCGACCACGTCTACGGCTACACCATCGTCAACGACGTAAGCGCGCGCGACATCCAGCGCTCCACCTCGCAGTGGTCCCTGGCCAAGAGTTTTCCCACCTTCTGCCCCATGGGCCCCGCCATCGTCACGGCCAATGAGATTGCCGATCCCCACTCGCTCGCCATCGGCCTCAGCATCGACGGCGAGACGTTGCAGAATTCGAATACCCGCGAACTTCTCTTCAAGGTTCCCGACCTCATCGAATACATCTCTTCCATCACTCCCATGCTGCCGGGCGACGTCGTCTCCACCGGCACCCCCTCGGGCGTGGGCATGGGCCGCAATCCCAAGCGCTGGCTCAAACCCGGCGAAACGGTCACGGTGACGGTGGAGGGTCTGGGTTCGCTCACCAATCCCGTAGTCGCCGAAGCAGCAAAGTGAGCGCTGCGGAAGGGCTGCGCAACTGCGCCCCACTGCGCACCAGCTAAAGCCGCAACAGATACACTGACCCTGTGCAATCTACATTCCATTCAGCCCAGCCCAGCCGCAAGGAGTTCCTCGCCCTCGCCCGCGAACACACCCTCGTGCCCGTCTGCCGCACCCTCACCGCCGACCTGGAAACGCCGGTCTCGGCCTTCCTGCGCGCGGCGTGGAACCAACCCGAGTGTTTCCTGCTCGAGTCGGTGGAAGGCGGCGAGCAAGTGGGCCGCTACACGTTCATCGGCCTCGCGCCCTTCAAGAGAATCGTGGCTCGCGGGCGCCGGATTGCGATCACCGAGGGCAAGCGCACCCGCCAGTTTGAAGGCGACGTCTTCGACGCGTTGCGCGAGGCGCTTGGCGGCCACCAACCGGCGCGGCTGCCCGGGCTGCCCCCCTTCACCGCCGGCGCGGTCGGATACTTTGCGTACGACGCGGTGCGGCAAATCGAACGCCTGCCCGCGCTGGCCAAAGATGAGCTGGGCATCCCCGACGCCTGCCTGCTGTTTTTCCATGAGGTGCTGGCCTTTGATCATGTGCGCAAGGAGATTTGGCTGGTGGTCACCGCAGACGTCACCGAGGGCAATGCCGCCGGCGCCTACGACCGCGCCCTGAAACGCCTCGCTAAGCTCGAAAAGCGCCTTGCGCAACCGCTGCCCAAATTCACTGGCCTGAAAGCCGCTCGCCACGGCCGGCTCAAGGTGAAATATCGCACCCCCAAAAAGGATTTCCTCGCCGCCGTGGAGCGGACCAAGGAGTATATTCGCGCCGGCGACATTTTTCAGGCCGTCCTCTCGCAGCGCTTCGAAGTCGAGCCGGGCGTCGACAGTTTCCAGGTCTATCGCGCCCTGCGCACCGTCAATCCCAGCCCCTATATGTTCTTCCTGCGCTTTGCGCCCGCTGGTTTGCCCGATGCTTCGCCCGCGCGAAAGCGCAAAAAATCCCCGAAAAAAAAGTTACCGCCTGTCGCCCCAACTCTGGAACTGGCCGGCTCGTCGCCGGAAATGCTGGTGCGCGTCCAGAAAGGCAAAGTCGAGTACCGTCCCATCGCCGGCACCCGCCGCCGCGGCGCCACCGAAAGCGAAGACGAGGCGCTCGCCGATGAAATGCTGCACGACGAGAAAGAACGCGCCGAACACGTGATGCTGGTCGATCTGGGCCGCAACGATGTGGGCCGCGTCAGCCGCTTCGGCAGCGTCAAAGTCGACAAGCTCATGTTCGTCGAGCGCTACTCGCATGTCATGCACATCGTGAGCGCGATTGAGGGAAAGCTGAAACCGCAGTTAACCGCGGTCGACGCGCTGCGCGCCTGCTTCCCTGCCGGCACGCTTTCCGGCGCCCCCAAGGTGCGGGCCATGGAGATCATCGAAGAACTGGAACCGGCGCGGCGCGGGACTTACGGCGGCGCGGTTCTCTACGCCGATTATTCCGGCAACCTCGATTCCTGCATCGCCATCCGCTCCATGCTCGCCATCGGCGGCAAGGGCTATATCCAGGCCGGCGCCGGCATCGTCGCCGATTCCCAGCCCGCATCCGAGCACCAGGAATCCATCAACAAAGCCCAAGCCGTCATCCACGCCATCGAGCGCGCCCGCGAAATGTGACGTCAACCGCCCCTTCACCGTCTAGGACGGGATTCCGATTTGACCGCCAGAGAAAATTGAAGCATTGCCGTAATTGTGGGCTTTTGCCATTAAATCCTACAAGAGTTTTTGCAGCTCGCGACGATGGTAGACCTGCTGATCGCTCCGGCGTCTCAATCCTCTCTCAGGCCGGTGGCCTAATCTGCAAGGATGTCGCCCTATAAGCGCTAAGATAACGCTTGACGTGTTCGAGGAACTGAGGTAGGCTTCGGTGCATGCCGGAGATGGAAGATTGGCAGGTTCTTCTAGGTTTATTTCCCGCTGGTTGGGAGCAGGAGGGGCGCAGCAGTGGGGCGGTGAGGCGTTTGCGCGGTTTTGATTCCGTCGAGGCCTTGCTGCGCACGCTGTTGTT
>JASHUH010000281.1 GCA_030040115.1 Acidobacteriaceae bacterium
GCCAAGCCGCCGGGTTCGCCTTTTATTTCTTCAACTACTCCACCTGGAAAGGCCGCCCCGGCATCTACCTCGAAGACTTGTTTGTCGATCCCGCTTTCCGGGGCCTGGGAATCGGCAAGGCGCTGCTCCAGGCCGTGGCCGCCGACGCCCTCGCAGAGGGCTGCGAACGCCTGCAATGGGAGGTCCTGGATTGGAACACCCCTGCAATCGATTTCTATCGCGCCATGGGAGCCGAGTTTCTCGATGAGTGGCGCAACGTGCGCCTGGACGGCGAAGCGCTTGTCCGCTTGGCGAGCGGAGCGAATGCGCATTCCAATGGCGCCGGGAACTCGGCCGGTTCGGGTCAATCCGGCGCTCCCTCCTTCCATGCCTTTGAAAGCCCTGGGGCCACGGGCGGCGACGCTCAGCTTTCCGCTCCATCATCCGCTAAGCCACCCGTCTCCGGAGATTCCGCGCCGTGAGGATTCGCGTCATCGGCGGCGGTTTGGCGGGGCCTGAAGCCGCGCTGACCGCGGCGCGTTTTGGCTGCGAGGTGGATCTCTATGAAATGCGGCGTCTCATCGACGGCCAACCGCGCCTCACGCCCGCCCACCAAACCACCGACTTCGGCGAGTTGGTTTGTTCCAATTCGCTCAAAAGCGAATCACCCTACACCGCCCCGTGGCTGCTCAAGCAGGAGATGCGCCGCGCCGGTTCCGCGCTTTTGCGTCTTGCGGATGCAACGGCAGTCCCAGCCGGCCACGCCTTGGCCGTCGATCGCGTCGAGTTCTCGCGCCGCATTTCAGCCACCATTGCCGCCCATCCCGCCATCCGCGTGATCCGCGAAGAAGTCACTTCTCTCAGCACGTCTCCCGTCCAAAACGAGAACGGCACGAAGTGCAACCAGAACGGCGCGCAGTGCTGCTGCACCATCGTCGCCACCGGGCCCTTGACTTCTACCGCTCTCAGCGCCGAAATCGAACGCCTCACCGGCCAGGGCCATCTCGCCTTTTACGATTCCATTTCCCCCATTGTCGACGCCGAGACCATCGACATGAGCCGCGTCTACTTCGCTGCGCGCTGGGACAAGGGCACGGCCGATTACATCAACTGCCCCATGGACCGCGCCGAGTACCAGCGATTTCTCGATGCCCTGCTTGCCGCCGGGTCCGCCGAAACCCGCGTCTGGGAAAATCTCGAGAACTTGCCTCCCCACGCGCCAAGTACGGGCGCATGCGGGCCCCGGTACTTCGAGGGCTGCTTGCCCATCGAAGTCCTCGCCCGCCGCGGCCCCGATACGCTGCGCTTCGGACCCATGAAACCCGTCGGCCTGCGCGATCCTCGCACGGGGAAAACGCCCTGGGCCGTGGTTCAGTTGCGCAAGGAGAACTTGCGCGCTTCCAGCTATAACCTCGTCGGCTTCCAGAACCACCTCAAATTCGGCGAGCAAGCCCGCGTGCTGCGCCTGATTCCGGGCCTTGAAAACGCGCATTTTTTGCGCTACGGCCAAATGCATCGCAACACGTATATCTGCGCCCCCGCGCTCCTCGATGAAACGCTACGGCTCACGCGGGCGCCATGGCTCGCATTCGCCGGCCAGGTCTCCGGCGTCGAGGGCTACACCGAATCCATGGCCACAGGGTTGTTGGCCGGCATCTACGCGGCCGCGCTGGCCCGAGGTGATGAACCCGTGCCCGTTCCCCGCGCCACGGCTCTTGGCTCGCTGGTCCATTACATCACCCACGCTGACGCCAGGAACTTCCAGCCGGCCAACATCACCTTCGACCTTTTAGAACCGCTCGCAGAGGACCTGCGCAGGAAAACCCGGGACAAATCGGAACGGCATCGCCTGCAATGCGAGCGCGCGCTGGCCGCCTTCGATGCCTGGTGGGCCGGGCTGAGGCAATCTCGTCAACCCCTGGGCGCTTCCTCATCGACTGTACTGGAAAGTTCCACGCCCGCCTCCGAGGCGCCAGGAAAGCCGCCCTCAATGTCCTTGACAAGCTGACGGGCCGCAGAGCGCCCCCAAAGAAACCTGTCTTTATCGCGAAGAGAATCAAACTGCGGCACCGCGCGCTTAACAGCATTGCAATATTCAACGTACATCGGCCATAGGTGGTTGGCGTTCACGTTGGCCAAGTGAGCGAATTCACCGATCTTCAGCTCCCTGAGCTGTTCGCAGGCTCGCGTGTCGAACACTGTGAAATCCTCTGGCCAAAGGACAGTTAGTATCGCGGAAGCCATCGGAAGATAGAAGCCCCAACCCTCCATAGTCATCATCAACCGCGCTTCCGGCGAACCGGCCTCGTACAGAGCGCTCGTGAAACGCTCCGCAGCCGCCTCCAAGCTGCCAGCTTGGTTAATTAGCCGATGAGCAAGCCTCGATTTCGCTCTCTCCGCCTTCCAAATAATGATCGAAAACAGGTCAAAAGCATCGAGCTTCTTTTCTTGGTGAAATCTCCGATGCACAGTATCGAAGAGGTAGGTTTCGAGGTCGTAATAAAGAAAGTAGTCGACCGGCACGTTCCCTCCTCTTGGGAAGGGCGACCCAAACATTGGGGCTCTAACTCCAGCAGGATGCGTCGAGCACAAACGCCATCAGTATTTGTGCCCTTCACGAACCATGCTTTTGACACCTTGCCCGCCAGTTCTGAACCCGCGCTTGCGAGCGAACTGGAGCATCGCTTCAACAGCCTTCCGTCGTTGATCGGTGACCGTCTGCTCCTGAGAGAGCTTTTCCTTCATGAGGTCGCGCACGTAGGTTTCCACTGCGAAGCCGCGAGCCTTGATCTGTGCGGCGAGTTCGTCGGGAATGGTGACGGTGATCTCCATGGTTCGAGCGTAGCAAACTGCCTACAGAATGCCACAACATCTCCCTTTCTGCCCGGAACGCGAGAGACGGCTCTGCGATGG
>JASHUH010000282.1 GCA_030040115.1 Acidobacteriaceae bacterium
TTGCTGCAAAAGCAGCGGGTGCGCTCGCTGGAGGCAACGGCGCTGTTGGCGCGCATCCTGGAAGTGATGAATGCGCCCCTATTCGCCTTCGACCGGCAAGAACGTTTGCGGCTGGTGAACGACGCCGGACTGAGACTGCTGACATTGCCGTCGGGGCGGTCTTTGGGCCGGTCGGCGCGCGAGCTAGGGCTCGAAGATCTCCTCAAGGCGGCCGATCAATCGACGCACTCGTTTGCCGTGAGCCCCGCGCGGTGGCTGCTGCGCAAGGCGTCATTCCGTCAGGACGGCGCGCCGCACACGCTGCTGCTGCTGGCCGACGTGAGCCAGCCGCTGCGCGAAGAGGAACAAGCAGCATGGAAGCGGCTTATCCGCGTACTGGGACACGAGCTTTCGAATTCGCTGGCGCCGATCAAATCGATTGCGGGGAGCCTGTTGGCGCGCGTGGAGAGCTTGAGGGGCGATGCCGCCGACCTGGCGGATTTTCGCCGCGGGCTAGGCGTGGTGGAGAGCCGGGCCGACGCGCTGCACCGATTTGTGCAGTCGTATCGCCGCCTGGCGCAGTTGCCGCCGCCGCATCTGCAGACGGTCCCGGTGGGACCGCTCGTGGAGCGCGTGGTGTTGCTCGAACAGCGCCTGCCCATCCACCTGGTTCCCGGCCCGCAGGTGACGCTCAACGCGGACCCCGATCAGTTGGAGCAGATGTTGATCAACCTCCTGGCGAATGCGGTGGACGCTTCGCTGGCGAACGGCGCGGAGCCGGTAAGCGCCACCTGGAGCCTGGCCGGATCGAACCTTCAATTCACGATCGAAGACCGCGGATTGGGCATTGCGAACGCGGATAACCTTTTTGTGCCTTTTTACACCACCAAGCCGACAGGCAGCGGGGTGGGACTGGCGCTGGCGCAACAGATTGCGCGGGCGCATGGCGGAGAGATTCGGCTGGTCAATCGGGAGGATGGGGTTGGCGCGCGGGCCACGGTGCGGCTGCCGCTGGGGCCGGCGCGCGCATCCGATTTCGAAGGAGGAGCGCCAGCGCGCGGCGAGGCGAATGCGGAGTCGAGGCCAGAATTTGCGCCGGAACCTACGCGAAGGTGAGATGCGGCTCGGCGGCGGGAGCCGGCTCGCGGGGGCGCGCAGGGATCGCCCACGTTGTCGATGGGGGGAACGCGCGAAAATGGGCCCTGAACGAGTGCGCTTCGGCTACACGTTCTGTTGCGCCCACGTCTCGATGCGATTTAAGGCTTCCATCAAGTTCTCCATCGAATTGGCGACGCTGAAGCGCAGAAATCCCTCGCCGTATTTGCCGAAGGAAGTTCCTGAGAGCGCCGCTACGCCGGCTTCCTCGAGCAGCACGTCAGCCAAGCGCTTCGAATCCCATCCGGTTCCGGTGACGTTGGCGAAGACGTAGAAGGCGCCTTTCGGCATGCGCGCGCTGAATCCCTTGATCCCGTTGAGCCTGTTGACAAACGCCGCGCACCGGCGCTCGAATTCGGTCCGCATCCGGTCTACCGGCGTCTGATCGCCGCGCAAGGCCTCGATACCGGCGATCTGCGTGAAACTCGCGGTGCAGGAATTGGAGTTGGTCATGAGGCGCGTCATGTGCGCGGCAAGATCGGCGCGCATCACGCCGTAGCCCATGCGCCAGCCAGTCATGGCGTAGGTTTTCGAGAAGCCGTCGAGCAGAATGGTTCTCTCCCGCATACCCGGCACGCTCATGATCGAGAACGGCTCGCCCTCAAATTGCAGGCGGTTATAGATCTCGTCGGAGAGCACCAGGATGTTGCGCTTGCCGATGGTTTCCGCTGCGCGCTCGATGACGGCGCGTGGCAGCACGCCGCCGGTGGGGTTCTGGGGCGAATTCAAAATGATCAGCCGGGTGCGATCCGTGATCAGGTCCGCCATCTCTTCCACGTCCATGGCGAAGTCGCGCTCTTCGCGCAGGGGAATGGGAACCGGTATGCCCCCGGCGTAGTTGATCATCGATTCGTAGATGGGAAAGCCGGGGTTGGGGTAGATCACTTCGTCGCCCTCGTCGACCAAGGCCAGCATGGTGAAAAACATGATGGGCTTGCCGCCGGGCGTGACGACGACTTCTTCAGGCGACACGGGCACGCCGCGCGTACGGCTTACATAGTCGGCGATGGCCTGGCGCAGTTCGGGCTGCCCGGCCGAGGGACCATAGTGCGTCCATCCGCTGCGCAGGGCATTCACGGCCGCGTCGACCACGTTGGCCGGAGTGTCAAAATCCGGCTCGCCGATTTCCAAATGGATAATGTTCCGGCCTTGCCGCTCCAAAGCTTTTGCCTTGCTGAGCACCTCGAACGCGGTTTCAGTACCCAACCGCGCCATGCGCCGCGCCAGATTCAACTCGAATTCCACCGTTTGTGTCGCCATAGACCAACTCCTCTCGTGCGCTGTAAGAGCCTAAGAAATCGCCAAATCCTGCGCTTCAAGCGCTTTGGGCAGGATGCATTATACCGAGATCGGGGAGCTTTGGGCTGATCCGCAGGTCACCGAAG
>JASHUH010000024.1 GCA_030040115.1 Acidobacteriaceae bacterium
ATCATGGTCTTTTTCTTCCTGGTGCCGTCGGTTCCGGCCACCATCGGTAACTTCGTGATCCCCATTATGGTGGGGGCGAAAGACCTGGCGCTGCCGAAGATCAACCTGCTGAGCTGGTATCTCTACGTCATTGCCGGCATCATGATGATCTACACCATGAGCGTCGGCGGAGTGGACACCGGCTGGACCTTCACCACCCCGCTCTCCACGCATTACTTGAACACCCACGTGGTCTCGGCCGGCCTGGCGGTGTTTGTGGCCGGTTTCAGCTCCATCTTTACCGGACTCAACTTTATTGTGACCATCCACAAGATGCGTTGCCCGGGCATGACCTGGTTCCGGTTGCCACTGTTTGTCTGGTCTAACTACGCGGGCGCCATCCTGATGGTGCTGGGCACGCCGGTGCTCGCCATCACCCTGGTGCTCATCGTGCTCGAGCGGACGCTGGGCATCGGCGTCTTCGATCCGGCTAAAGGCGGGGACCCGCTGCTGTTCCAGCACCTGTTCTGGTTCTACTCCCACCCCGCCGTCTACATCATGATTCTGCCTGGTTTCGGCGTGATCTCCGAGGTGGTCTCCACCTTCAGCCGAAAGCGCGTTTTCGGGTACACCGCGGTGGCGTTCTCTTCGGTGGCCATCGCGGTTTTCGGGTTCTTTGTGTGGGCCCACCACATGTTCATCATGGGGATTTCCAACTACTCCGCGCTGGTGTTTTCGCTTCTGACCATGCTGGTTGCGGTGCCCTCGGTCATTAAGATTTACAATTGGGCCTTCACGCTGTATAAGGGCTCGATCACCTTTGAAACGCCCATGCTTTACTCCCTCGGATTCATGGGCCTGTTCACGATCGGCGGATTGACCGGAGTCTTTCTCGGCTCGACGGGCACCGACATCCATCTCACCGAAACGTATTTTGTGGTTGCCCACTTCCACTTTGTGATGGTCGGCGGCATGTTAATGGCCTTCCTCTCCGGAATTCATTTCTGGTGGCCCAAGTGGACCGGGCGGATGTATCCCGAGAAAATCTCGCAGTTCGCGGCGGTGGTCACGTACATCGGATTCAACCTGACCTTCTTTCCGCAGTTTATTTTGGGCATGCTGGGCATGCCGCGGCGCTACGCCTCGTATCCGCCGGAATTTCAGGTGCTGAATGTGTTTTCGACCGCCGGGGCTACAGTTCTTGGGGTTGGTTACCTGCTACCTCTCCTCTACCTCACCTGGTCGCTCAAATACGGCGCCATTGCCGGCAGCAATCCCTGGCAGGCGACGGGGCTGGAATGGCAGATTCAGTCGCCTCCGCTGACCGAAAATTTCGTTGAGACGCCCGTTATGGACCACGAAGCCTACGATTACGAATGGCTGGAACGCCATCAAGCAAGCGAGGTCGCCAGTGTCTGACAGCACCACCATCGCCAACGCCGAGCTGGCGGAAGCCGGCCACCCACATAGAGAGCACCCGCCCTTCCAGCGCCACCACTTCGAGTCGGTGGTGCAGCAGTTTGACGCCACCAATTTCGCCATGTGGCTCTTTCTGCTCACCGAAGTGATGTTCTTCGGTGGTTTGTTCATGTCGTACCTGATCATGCGCAACTGGTACTACCCCGCCTTTGTCGAGGGCTCGCATTTTTTAAGCATTTTCTGGGGCACCTCGAACACTGCGGTGCTGATCACTTCGAGTTTCACCGTGGCCATGGGCGTATGGTGCGCGCAGACGCGGCGCAAGAATGGTTTGATTCTGTGCCTGATCCTGACTTTCATCCTCGGCCTGATGTTTCTCTGCATCAAGGGCATCGAATGGCACGACGAATGGGTGGAATACCATGTTCCGGGGTTGCACTTCAGCCCGGAATCGTTTCTCAATCCTGCGTCGGCGCCCGAGGTTTACAACGAATATCACGACAAGCCGCTTTCGCTGGGCATGGCCGACAAGACCGAGTTGTACTTCTTTCTTTACTTCGCCATGACCGGCATGCACGCGCTGCACATGGTAGTGGGCATCGGCATTCTGACCTATATCATTTTCCGCGCCTGGGCGGGCGCTTACACTACCGGGCATGTAACTTTTGTCGAAAACTTCGGGCTTTACTGGCACTTTGTCGACATTATCTGGATATTTTTGTACCCGCTGCTCTACCTCATCAGCCGGCACCAATGACGCGCCGCTGTTTCGGACTTTAAGGCGGGCGCAGCGGGGTGTGAAATCAAGGAATTTTGAAGGGACGACCATGATCGAAGGAACCCACGAGCACAAAGACGAAACCGAAGAGCATATTCATATCGTCAGCCCCAGGATCTACATCATTATCGGTGCGACGCTGCTCATCCTTACCGGGACCACCGCGGCGGTGTCGTACATCGAACTGGGGCCCTTCAACGTCGTCGTGGCGCTGGCTATCGCCGTCCTCAAGGCTATGCTGGTGGTGCTTTTCTTCATGCATTTGAGGTACAGCCCCAGGCTGACCAAGCTGACCGCCATCTCCGGAATCTTCATTTTTCTCGGCCTCATCAGCATGACGCTGGCTGATTACATCAGCCGCGCCTGGGGCCGCTGGTAAGCTGTTTCCTTATTCCACAAACTGGAGGCCGCCTGCGGGCGGCCCATTTTTTTGGCTTGGCGATCGTCTCGAAAGGCTGAACTGGCCGAGGGCGCAAGGCGGTGTTGCCTTGCCCGCGCTGATGTGTGGCAGGTCACAAATTGGGCGTCTTCGCCTGTCCTATAATGGGCCACAATTTCAATTCTGGAAGACGCGTGGTTTTTAAGAGGCGCAAGCCGCTGATTCGCGCCAAACCCCTGTGAATTTCTGTCATGAAGGGGAAAGCAGGAGCCGGAAAGCGGATGCACAGGGAAGATCGGATGCTCGGAGAGAAGTTTATCCGGCCCAACCGGAACAGCAGGGCAGGGAAGTCCGCATGGATGATCGCGCTGGCGCGAGTATGGCTGGCGGGCGCAGCCATGTGTACTGCCCAGCATGGAACTTCAAGCTCTGGCACTGCGAACCGTCCACCGCGGGTGGTCGAGGCGGAGCGCTTCCTGGCTGAGCGTGGCTGGACCTTTGGCCACCGGCTCAGCCGACCGGAGGCGCGTACGCAGCGCGGCCGTGGGCGATCTTACCCAGTTCAAAGTCTAGGCGGGACTCCGCGGCCTCAGGACGCTGCCGGCGCGGCCGCAACCTGGCAGCCTCTCGGCCCCTCCGCCGTCGAGACCTCGAGCTATGGTCTCGTCACCGGGCGAATCGCCGCCCTGGCGCTGGACCCCTCTGACGCGACCGGCAACCATGTTTATGTAGGAACGACGGGAGGTGGTGTTTGGGAGGCGGAAAATGCAGCCGTCTCCACGCCTTCTCTCGTTTCGTTTATTCCTCTTACCGACGTGGTTCCGGCGCTTGCCGGCGCCATGGATGCATCGATCAGCATCGGCGCTCTTACCGTGCAGCCTGGCGGAACGGGTGTGATTCTGGCCGGGACCGGCGACCCGAACGACGTGCTTGATTCCTATTACGGCGCCGGCATTCTTCGCTCCACCGACAGCGGCTCAACTTGGAGCCTGGTCCAGCAGACCGTCGATAGGGAAGACGGTCTGGGCGCCTTCGATGCGAGCTTTCTGGGCGAGGGTTTTGCCGGCTTTGCCTGGAGCACTGTCAATCCGCAACTTGTGGTGGCCGCGGTTTCACAGGCTTACGAAGGCGCTCTGGTGAACGCTGTGCCCCCCAACACAAGCGTGGAAGGGCTTTATTATTCCACCGACAGCGGCGCATCCTGGCATCTGGGCACGATCACCGATGGCAACGGCGAGGATGTTCAAGGGCCGCTCGACGCCTTCCCGGAGCCCGACGGCAACGCGGCCACTGCCGTGGTTTGGAACCAGATTCGGCGATTGTTTATTGCCGCCGTGCGTTTTCACGGGTATTACCAGTCTGCCGACGGCGTCACCTGGGCGCGCATGGCCGCGCAGCCTGGCTCGGGCTTGACGTCGCAGGTTTGTCCTAACAACATCGGCTCGACAGGTTCCATCGCCTGCCCCATCTTTCGCGGCGCGCTGGCGGTCAATCCCCAAACCGGCGACACCTTTGCCTGGACCGTGGACCTCAACAACCAGGACCAGGGCCTGTGGCAGGACGAATGCGCGCAGAGCGCGGGGGCCTGCGCCAGCCCGAGTCTGACCTTTGCCCAACAGTGGAACACCGCGGCTCTCGAAGAGAATACGCCCCAGGGAGCCGTCACCATACCCGACGGCAATTACAATCTCGTGCTGGCCGCCGTCCCCTCCCAGCAGGAAACGCTGGTCCTCGCCGGCGCGAACGATCTGTGGGAGACCACCTGCCCGGTGGCGCAGGGCTGCTCCTGGCGCAACACCACCAACTCGACCACCTGCAAGAGCGCGCAGGTGGGCGAGTTCCAGCATGCTCTGGCCTGGAACGCCGCAAATCCCCTCGAAATTCTGATCGGCAACGATAGCGGTTTGTGGCGCTCCATGGACGGCGTCGCAGAGACCGGTCCCGCCTGCAGCGCCACAGACGCGAGCCATTTCCAAAACCTCAATGGCAGCCTAGGCTCGTTGGCAGAACCTCAGAGCCTCTCTCAAATTGTCTCGTCACCCTACTTCATGATGGCCGGATTGGGCGTGAATGGAGCCGCGGGCGTCAAAAACACTGCCGCCACTGCAGATTGGCCGCAAATCCTGAGCGGCTACGGAGGCCCGGTAGCGATCGACCCGGTGAATACGTACAACTGGTACGTGAACGATCAGGATGGAGTAGCCATCTATCTTTGTTCGCAATCCTCCGCTTGCACGCCGGCCGATTTCGGCTCCAGCCCGGTGGTCACCGACGCCGACGTCGGCGGAGACGGCGACGTGATGGGCACTCCGGCTCCGTTTCTCGTGGATCCGCTCGATCCAACCCAGTTGCTGATCGGAACCTGCCGCGTATGGCGCGGTCCGGCCAATGGCATTGCCTGGAGCGCCGGCAACGCCATCAGCCCCATCCTCGACAGCGGGACCACAGCCGGCGCCTGCAACGGCGACGCCCTGATCCGTTCCATTGCCGCTCTGCCGTTGGCCACCGGCGGTGAAATTGTCTATGTCGGCATGTATGGCGCCCTCAATGGCGGCGCCAGCCTGCAAGGTCATGTTTTAGCCGCGACGATCGACGCCGACTCCAGTCTGCCGCCCGTGTGGCAGGATCTGACGCTCAATCCTGTCATAAACGACACCAACGCCTTGAACGCCTACGGCCTCGACATTTCCAGCATTTTCATCGATCCCCACGACACTACGGGCAACACCGTGTATGTCACCGTCGCGGGCATTCCGGATCTCGAAGAGAATGTCCAAACCATTTACAGCTCCACCGATGGCGGCGCGAACTGGACGTCGATCACCGCCAATTTGCCCCCCGCCCCGGTCAACAGCGTCATTGTCGATCCGCAGAATGCGAATACCGTCTATGCCGCCACCGATCTGGGTGTGTACTTCACCACCGAGGGGGAAAACTGCGCCCAGTCGCCTTCCAACTGCTGGTCGGCCTTTGGAACCGGCCTCCCCCTGGCTCCGGTGGTTGCGCTCAGCGCCGCGCCGGCAACCGCAACGGCGCAGGCTTTGGTTGCGGCCACTTACGGCCGCGGCATCTGGCAGACGCTGCTTTGGACCGCCGGCACGAGCCTCACCACGGCAACACCTAGTCCCCCCTCACTGACCTTCCCTGCGCAAGTCTTCGGAACCGCGAGCGCGGCTCAAACGGTCACCCTGCAAAATTCGGGCGGCATCGCCATGGCGCCTACCTCGATCGCGGTGAGCGGGGATTTCAACGAAATCGACAACTGCGTCAATGCATCCATCGCTCCCGGCGCCAGTTGTTCGATTCAAGTTACGTTTACGCCCCAGGCCACCGGCCCTCTGACGGGCCAGATGACGATTTACGCCAACGTCTACGGGGGCCAGATCACCGTGGACCTCAACGGAACAGGTTCGCCGGCCGGCGCCGTCAGTCTGACGCCGGCTACGATCGACTTCGGCCAGGTCGAGGTTGGCTCCACCTCTGCTCCGCTCGAGATCCAGGCCGCCAACAGCAGCGGCTCGGCGGTTCCTATCAACAGTGTCGCCGTCACTCCGCCTTTCACCCTTGCTTCCAACGCTTGCGGCACGGTTTCCCTGGCCGCGAATGCCGACTGCCAGTTGCAAGTGGCATTTGCGCCCACGCAATCCGGTCCCGTCACCGGCCTTCTGACCCTGAACGACGGCGCGGGTGTCCAGACCGTCGAACTGAGCGGAGACGGCGCCGCGGCGCCCACCGATATCCTCAGCCTGGCATCGCTGACGTTTCCCGGAACGCCCGCCGGCCAAGTGTCCGCCGCGCAGTCCGTAACCATCACGAACATCGGCGACTTGCCCCTAACCTCAATTGCCGTCTCTGCTACTGCGCAATTTCAGGCGTCGAGCAATTGCGGCACGCAACTGGCTGCGCAATCGGTTTGCACCCTCAGCGTAGAGTTCGCGCCCACCCAGGCCGGCAGCGTCTCCGGTACGCTGACCATCGCCGATGCGCTGCGCACGCAAACTGTCTCTTTGAGCGGAACGGGTCTGAAGCCGGCGGCCTTCACCGTGACGCCCACGAGCCTTAGTTTCGCTCAGCAGCAGCCCGGCATGGCGAGCGCGCCGCAAACCATCACGATTGCGAATAGCGGCGGCGCGCCTATGGCCAATATCGGTTTTGAGCTCACGGGCCCGGCGGCGTTGAGTTACTCGGTGGGCGCGACAACATGCGGAGCCTTGCTGAATAGCGGCTCCAGTTGCACGGTGCAGGTTGTCTTTACTCCCGCTGCCACCGGACCCATCGCGGCCACGCTGGCCATCTCGTCGTCCACGCCCGGCGTTGCGGCGACTTCAGTGCCCATCAACGGCGCCGGCCAGCTTGCCGCCGGATTCGCTGCCAACCCTTTGCAACTGCCCTTCGCAACCGTCATTGGCGTGGGCCAGGCCAGCGCTGCGCAAACCGTCACTGTCACCAACTCCTCGACCTACTCCATCGGCTCCATTACGATTGCAGCCGCGGGTCCGTTCAGCGTCACGCAAAGTACCTGCACGGGCAGCCTGGGCGCGGGCGCCTACTGCACTGTCGGCGTGGTTTTCCAGCCCAGCGCCGGAGGCGCCGCCTCAGGCGCGTTGACCGTCAATTCCACGGTAGTCGCCACTCCGGCCACCGTATCTCTTTCGGGCACCGGCTTCGATTTCTCGGTCACCGCCTCAGGAGTGGCCAGCGCCACCGTCGCCAGCGGCCAGCAGGCCGACTTCAGTCTCGATATCACCCCCGCCGGCCCGCAGGAAGCCTTCGCATTCCAGTGCGGCGCGCTGCCCGCCAACGCCACCTGCGTTTTTAATCCCGCCACCGAATCGCTCCCTCCCGGCACGCAGGGCAACGTTGAAGTGGAAATCAACACCGGCAGCTCCGGCTCCGCAGCTCGCAACCAAGGTCCTGCCGGCTGGCGCGGCGCCTGGAGTATCGCCCCGCTGGCCTGCGGACTGCTTCTGCTGCCGCTCGCGCTGTGGAGGCGCCGCAAGGGGTTGTTGTTCGTTGCGCTCGTCGCCATTTTTAGCTTGGGCGTTTTGAGTTGCATCAGCTCGGGCGGCGGTTCGCTCGGTGGGGGCGGTCAGAACAACGGTTCCCAAACTCCGTCGGGAACCTACAC
>JASHUH010000283.1 GCA_030040115.1 Acidobacteriaceae bacterium
CGGGTTTTTACCCCGTTTTGCCGGTTTTCTTCCCTCGCAATTGTTCACGGATTGGCCATGGATTGCCCCTGATTTCGGACCAGCGGTCAGGTTTCAGGGGGCAAGCTTAGACAATGACTCCCGATTGGCGATGGAATCATGCGCTTTTTCGGCTTGACTACTTCTCATTATGACGAAGGGCGCGAAATAACCGGCAAGTTGGGGAAGAATTTTTGCAGGCACCCCCGCAACCGACAACCCGCCCCTTGCCGGCTCGCTGACGCGCCGACTTGCCCTCACACCACAACCTTCTTTCCCTGTTCGTGATGCTTCTCCTTGCTGTCCGCGAAGAGCTTGACGGCCCGCGCCACGCGATCCCGCGCATAGGCCGCGTCGCGCCAGCCCCTGATTTCCACCCGCTTGCCTTCAAGATCCTTGTAGATCGAAAAGAAATGCGTGATCTCCTTCAGCATGTGCGGATAAATATCGGTGTAGTTCCACACGTTCGCATAGCGCGGATTGTTCTTCCCCACCGCCAGCACCTTCTCGTCCAGGGTCCCTTGGTCCAGCATCTCCAGGACCCCGATCGGCCGCACCTCCTGCACGCACCCCGGAAAACTCGGCTGCGAGGCCAGCACCAGCACGTCCAGCGGGTCTCCGTCGTCGGCCAGGCTCGAGGGAATAAAACCGTAATCGCCGGGATAATGCACCGGCGAGTGCAGGTTGCGGTCCAGTTTGAATACGTGCAACTGCTTGTCATATTCAAATTTCTGGGTTCCGTCCCGCGGTATCTCAATCACCACCCGAAAGATCTCGGGGGCGCGGTCGCCCACCGGCAATTCCAGATAATTGGTCATCTATGCTATGTCTCCTTCATGACGACGATGCGATGAATCCAAACGAATTTGCTCATCGACCTTGGGGATGATTGCGCCCTGCGCCGCGGGGAATGCCGGCTGCACTCCATTCTCTCCCAAATCACCCGATTGCGCGGAAATCCCCCCGAACCGCCAGCCCGATCCCTGATCCCTGACCCCGCCCCACCGGAGCCACTATAATCACGAATCATGAAGGCTCATGTCTATGTCACGTTGAAGACATCGGTCCTGGACCCGCAGGGCCAGACCATCCAGAACGCCCTGCACAAAATCGGGTTCGCCCAAGTCGACGCCGTGCGCCAAGGCAAATACTTCACCCTTTCGCTGGCTCCCGGCGTCACCGCTGAAACCGCTCGCGATCAGGTCGAGCGCATCGCCCGCGACGTGCTCACCAACCCCGTCATCGAGGAATACACCTACCGCCTCGAGGACTGACGCGCCGCGCCTCATCGCCTGGCGTCCTGTTACTCGATGCGCAGCGCCTGTTGGGGGTCGAGCCGCGCGGCGCGCGTGGCCGGAAACCAGACCGCAATCAGCGCCACCGCGCTCAAGATCGCAGGCACGGCCGCAAACGCCAGCGGGTCCCACGATTTCACACCATACAAAAAACTGGCCAAAAACCGCGTGAGCCCGAAGGCCGCCGCCACGCCTACCACCACCCCAATAATCGCCAGCCGCATGCCCTGCCACACCACCAGATCGCGGATGCGCCCCCGATCCGCGCCCAGCGCCATGCGGATGCCCATCTCCTGCGTCCGCTGCTGCACCGAATACGTCATCAGTCCATAAATGCCGATCGCCGCCAGAATCAGCGCCATCGCGCCGAAAATCGTGAGCAGCAGCATGTTGAAGTCCTGGCGCGCCGTCGACTCCACCACGATGTCCGTCATCGGCCGCACGTGCGCCACCGGAAACCCTCCGCTGGCCAGGCGAAGCTGTTCAGTAATCGCCGCAATGTACTGGTGCGGGTCGCCATGCGTGCGCACCACCCACATCATGGGGTTAATGCTCGACATCAATGCCGTCAAGCCGTCCGCAACCTGCGCCGTGGGAACAATCACCAGCGGATACGGATCGTGGTTGAGCCCCCCATCGCGCACGTCCGCGATCACGCCCACAATCTGCCGTGGACCCTCCACGAACTGCGGCCCAACCCCCTTGCCAATCAGAATCTGCTGCCCGATGGGGTTCTGCTGGGGCCAGTATTTCTTGGCCATGGTCTCGTTGATCATCACCACGCCAGGCGCGCTTCCATCGTCCTGCTCGGTAAAATCGCGTCCCCGCACAAGGGGAATCTTGAACACCGAAAGGTAGCCCGGCGACATATCCATCCATGCCGCCCCGCCGGTCCATTGGCTCTTCCCCGTCGCCCGTCCCATGATATTAAACGGCAGCGAGTAGCCTACATCGAGCGGCACGCAGCAGCTCAGCGCCGAGCCTTCCACACCGGGAAGAGCATTCAGCCGTTCCCTCGCGGCGCGGGAAACCTGCGCCACGCCCGCGGTCTTTTGAAAGCGGTCGCCACTCAGCGACATCTGCAGCGTCAGCACGTCGCGCGCATCGAAGCCGGGATTCACATTGCGCAGCGCAATGTAGGTCCGGATCAGCAGCGCCGCGCCCATCAGCAGCACCAGCGCCAGTGAAACTTCGCTGATCACCAAGAGAGCGCGCGCCTTCCCCTGCCGGAATCCCGTGCCCGACCGGTTGCTGCCTTCCTTCAGCGTCGTGTTCAAGTCCGGTCGCGAAGCTCCGATGGCTGGGAAAAGTCCAAACAACACTCCGGTGAGCAGCGAGACTCCCAGCGTAAAAGCCAGCACGCGCCAATCGATGCCCACCGCCGCTCCGTGTTCGCCCACGCGCGGCAAATCGGCCGGGCTCACCGCGAGCAGCGCGCGCACCCCAACAAAGCCCACCGCCAGCCCCAGAACGCCGCCCGACACGGCCAGCGCCACGCTTTCCGTGACCAACTGGCGCATGATGCGCATCCGGCTCGCGCCCATCGCCGCCCGGATGGCAAATTCCCGCTTGCGCCCCGCCGCCCGCGCCAGCAGCAGGTTGGCCACGTTGGCGCAGGCAATCAGCAACACAAAACTGACGGCTCCCAGCAACACCAGCAAAGAGGTGCGCGCCCCGGCCACAATCGAATCCCGCAGCGGCTCCACGCCGAAGCCGCCTTTCGGGCCCATGTCATCGGGATGGCGGCGCCGGTACGCGTCGGCCGCCAGCTTCAGTTCCGCGTTGGCCTGGGCCAACGTCACCCCGGGCTTCAGCCGCCCGCAGACGAAGAAGTAGTGCCCCATATTCGTGCTTTGCGGGTCAATCTGGAACGGAATCCACAGGTCGGCCTCGGGGTCGCTCACGAATCCCCTGTCCAGCACGCCGACAATCGTGTACGACTCGTTGTTCAACGTGAGGGCGGTTCCCACAACCTTTGGATTTCCTCCGAATCTGCGTTGCCAGAACCCGTAGCCGATCACCACCACGTTGCCGCCATTGGGGCCGTCCTCTTCGGGCGTAAAGGTGCGCCCCAGCAGCACCCGCGCGCCAAACAGGTGGAAATACGCCTGCGAAACATGAATGCCGTGCACCTGCTCCGGCACGTCGCCAGTCAAATTGAATCCCGGTCCTCCGAAATCGTACGCGGCCACGTCCTCAAAGACGCTGGTCTGCGCCCGCCACGTGTTGAAGTTCACCGGCGACGACGAATCGCCGCTGCCCTCCGGCGACGTGTTCATGAAGCGCACAATCCGGCCGGCGTCGGGGTAGGTCAGCGGCTTGAGCAACACCGTATCCACCACGCTGAAAATCGCGGTGTTGGCACCAATCCCCAGCGCCAGCGCCGCCACCGCCGTTAGCGTAAACGCAGGATTCGCCGCCAGCATGCGCAGCGAATACTTCAAGTCCTGGCGGAAATCGCCCATCGTCTCCATCGCCTTTCCTATGCTTTATAGCTGTACCGGAAAAAATCGAAGAAGCTGCGCCGCACCCCTGCTCACGCCAGGATACGGAGCCCGCCGCACGGATGTTCCTTGGACGCATTCTCTTCTCACAGGCACCCGGTGCGGCGAATCGCCACAGATTCAGTGACGACCCACCATAATGTTACAAACTGTAACATAAAGGAAAAGCAGGCGAGCGGCCGTTTCCGAAATAGAGGAAAACCGCCAGCCGATCTCCGGTGCGAGCGCCCGCACTCTGGAGCGTCCGAACCTGGTCCGCCTCACGCCAGCGCGTGCGTCCCATGGGTTACGGCCGCTCCCGCGCGCAGGGCGGCCGCAATCAAAACCACCTCGGAAATCTCCTGCTCATTTGCGCCCGCCTCCCGCGCTCGCTTTCCATGAATCTCAATGCAGTACGGGCACTGCGTTGTGAAGGCTACGGCCAGCGCCATCAATTCTTTGTGCTTGGCTGAAATCGCTCCCGGAGCCATCGCGGCTTTGTCGAAGGCCCAAAAGGCCTTCGTCGCTTCGGGCGCGTTTGCCTCCAGGGTTTCGAGCTTGCTGAGATTCTTCATGTCGTACATAGCTTTTCCTCGGGCCTGTCGAGGCCCATGCATCGGAATTCTGCATATCTTAACGCAGAATACCCTTGACGATCTCTTTCATCAGCGGCGTTTCCTGGGAAGATGATCGCCCTGCGCTCCAAAATGGAGAGACTCAACCAGGATCGCATGGGCCACCGAACAATCATCGT
>JASHUH010000284.1 GCA_030040115.1 Acidobacteriaceae bacterium
CATCACCGAGCCCACGTCGTTGCCGCCGAAGTGAAGGCCGAGCTCGAGCACCTTCAATCCTTGCGTCACCCAACTGGCTTGCACGTTTTCGATGTTGTCGTGATAGAGGCGCGCGATGGCCAGCACCTTCAGGTACTCGACCGATGTCGCTTCGTCCCAGCCACGGCCGCCGAGCGCGGTGTGCTTGGGCTGGAAGCTCCAGGGGATGAAGGCTGTGAAGCCGCCGGTTTCATCCTGGAGACGCCGGACCACTTCAAAGTGATTGATGCGCTGGTCGAAGCTTTCGCCCACGCCGAACATCATGGTAGCCGTGGTGCGCATGCCGAGTTGATGCGCGGTGCGGTGGACGCTGACCCAGTCTTCGGTGTTGCACTTAAGGCGCGCGACGCGATGGCGGACTTCGTCGTCGAGAATTTCGGCGCCGCCGCCGGGGATGGAGTCGAGGCCGGCTTCGCGGAGGCGCGCGATGGTGTCGCGGAGGGTGAGTCCGGAATACTCGGCAATGGCCAGCAGTTCGGAGGCCGAGAGGCAGTGCAGCCAGATTTTCGGAAAGCGCTGCTTGATGCCGCGGAAGAGGTTTTCGAACCAGTCGATCTTGAGATCGGGATGGATGCCGCCCTGCATCAAGACGCCGGTGCCGCCCATCTCTTCGGTTTCGGCGATCTTCTCGCAGATTTTCTCGAAGTCGAGGATGTAGCCTTCGTCGGAGCGGGGATCGTGTTTGCCTGCGCGGGGCAGGGGCCGGTAAAAGGCGCAGAAGGTGCAGTACTCGGTGCAGAAGTTGGTGTAGTTGATGTTGCGGTCAATGATGTAGGTGACCACGCCCTCAGGGTGCAGACGGCGCCGGACGGCGTCGGCCTCAAAGCCCAGACCGATGAGGTCGGGAGAGCGGAAGTAATCGAGGGCCTGCTGGCGCGTGATCGGCATGGATCGATTCTAGCAACTCAGGAATGGCGGAATCAGGATTCAGCGGCGCACGGCCGAACCGCCGTGGTTGCGGCCGAAATTCCGGAAGAGGAAAATGCCTCGCGCCCGGAGCGGACGGCCTTGGGTGCGCGCCAGGTTGGACGCGGTGGAAATGCCGCTGAAAAGGATGAAAAAGTCGAAAAACGCCCGCACGCGCGATCTGCTTTTTGTCGGGGAGACGCGGGGAAGGGCTGGGCGCAACTGTAAACTCCTGTACACGCCTGTGTACAGTTATTGGACACATTCTCGCCGTTTACAGTCGCAAGACTTTTACAAGCTAAGACGATTTGCCTGGGCGCGCCATAGCTCAATGGTGGTAGGCACAGGGGCTCCTCCTTCGCGCTGGATACCAGGCTTTGCTTCGCAATTGGGGTCGAGCCGAACGCGGTCCAGCATGCGGGTTCTTCCCACCGAATCAAAGAATTAGCCCAAGGCCGCAGGACCGAATCTCAGCCATGCCTGGGCGCGGCGCCATGGCGTTTCTGCTGCCAGATCCAGGCTGTTCGCACGATTTCGTCGAGATCGGTGTACCGCGGCTGCCAGCCGAGGTCGTGGATGGCCTTGGCCGAACTGGCCACCAGCACTGCGGGGTCACCTGGGCGGCGGGGACGGATCTCAGCCGGGATGGGGTGACCGGTGACGCGGCGGACCGATGCGATGACCTCGCGCACGCTGAATCCACGGCCATTGCCGAGATTGAAGATGAGGCGATCGTTCGCCGCAAGCGCTTCCAGCGCCAGCAGATGCGCTTCAGCCAGGTCGGAGACGTGAATATAGTCGCGAATACAGGTCCCGTCGGGGGTGGGATAGTCACTGCCGTAAATGTGGATGGAGGGACGGCGGCCCAGGGCGACATCGAGAACCAGGGGGATCAAGTGGGTTTCAGGCTCATGGGCCTCGCCGCGCGTGATTCCCCGCGGGCCCTCGTCCGCGCCGGCGACGTTGAAGTACCGCAAGGAGGCGTACCGCAGCCCATGAATGCGGTTCAGCCAAGTGAGCATCTGCTCGACCAGCAGCTTCGACTGGCCATAGGCGTTGGTGGGGATGAGGGACGCATCTTCCTCAATAGGCACTGTTTGCGGGTTGCCATAGACGGCCGCGGTGGAGGAAAAGACCAGGCTTCGCGGCCCACAAGCCAGCATGGCTTCGAGAAGGCTGAGCGTGGAAGCGGCGTTGTTGCGGAAATAGATTTCAGGCCGCGTCATCGATTCGCCCGCTTCGATGAGGGCGGCGAAATGGAGCACGGCGTCGAAGGGCTGGTTTCGATCGCGAGCAGCCGTGAACATCCGTTCGAGCGCGGCCCGGTCAGCCAATTCTCCTTCGATGGAGTCAATGCCGGGCGGCAGCAGATCGCGTCGCGCGTGGCTGAAGTTGTCGAGAATGACTGGTTTATGTCCCTTGCTCGCCAGTATGGCGGCTACCGTACCGCCGATGTATCCAGCACCTCCGGTTACCAGAAGCCGCAACAAAAAGACTGTCCTTTCCGCAACACTTTAGGTTACCTTGAGTCTATACCGGTAGGCTTGGCCGCCGGCCCCGACATCTACAGGTTCATCCCTTCACGGCAAGTGGTCGATGGGGAGGGTCATACCGCCGGGAACAAAGCAGAGCAGATGCTGTCCGGCGCGTAATTTCATGATTTGCGGGTATTTTTTGCCGTCTGGGAGCATCATTTTTGCCGGATGCCTTGGCTGGGAAGCGGAGAGCTTTGCATGCCCGAGGATGAGGCGTTTGCAATGCCAGATGACGCCAAGCCGCGCCAAGTCGACCAAGCACCGCCTCTGTCTGCTTTTTCGCAAAAAGCCGGGCCGAAAATGACGAAATTGGCAGGTTGTCGGCCGCCTCCACTTTAAGCATCGAACCCATTGCCGGTCTGGCATTGCGTGCACCACACAGGCCGAGTTTTGGCACGCGAATTGCTCGTCAGTTTGTGCCTCCCGCACAAGGGGTATATTCGGGCCGTCATGACGGCTGCACCGAGGACTGAAAACATGCCGATGTCATACTCCCCAAGCCCGGTCACTTTCGGTTTGCTTCCAGAACCTGAGGGAAGGACGGTGTCCTTCGTGGCCAGCACGTTGGCCAATCTCACCATTTTGTCTTTGATTCTTGTGGTCAGCCTTACGGCCAGACGCGTCATCCAACGTCACTATGAAATGACGGAGCTGATCGTACCCACCAATCCACCGCCGCCGATCAAAGTGAAGCCGCCGGTGATGCCCAAGGTTCCTCCGCCTCCGGCGCCGCCCAAAGTGACGATGGACGCTCCCAAGATCGATTTGCCCAAGCCGAAGCCGGCGCCGAAGCCGGTTCAGATGGAAGCCAAGGTGAAGCTGCCGGAGATCAAGCAAGCCAAGCCGAACATCATTCTGGCGCCGCAGCCCAAAGCGGCGTTAACGGCGGCGATGCCGGCGCAGGCGCCTCAGGTGAGGGCTTCCACCGCGCCCGTGCATCTGGGCGAGACCTTCGGCGTCACGCCCAATCCCAACGCCACGCGGCCAGCGACGGTGGCGGCCATCGGCAATCCCTATGGGGGGATGGAAGGGCCGGCCGTAGCGCCGCACGGAGTGGTGGGCTCGACCGGCATCGGCAACGGACTGCGCTCCGGCTCAAACGCCGGCGTGGTGGGCCGGGTAGCCGCAGTGGGTATGCCAGGAGAAACGACCGGGTCAAAAACCAGCTACGGGAAAGTGGCGTCGGCCGGCATCCCCGGTGTAACGCAAGCTGCGGCCGTCACCAGGAGCGAACAGCGCCCGGCTTCGACCGACCTGGAAGTGCTCTCGAAACCCCCGGTGCAGTACACCAGCGAGGCCCGGAAATTAAAAGTTCAGGGCGACGTGGTGCTGCGCGTAACCTTTCTCGCCTCGGGCCAGGTGGTGGTGAACGACGTGGTGCACGGGCTCGGCCACGGTCTGGACGCGGAAGCCCGCCGGGTTGCCGAACAGATTCGTTTT
>JASHUH010000285.1 GCA_030040115.1 Acidobacteriaceae bacterium
AGACCCACAAGGTGCAAGTATTGAAGCCGCAGTTAGCCACCGGCGCCAAGGCGTTCTACAACGACCTCGATGGTTCGGTGCGGTGAGAAAAGCAGTTATCAGCTTTCAGCCAGGGTTTGCTGAACGAAGCTGATGCGGCAAGCAGGCGACGGAAGGGCTGAAAGCTGGCGGCTAGGAGCTGATCATGAGCGGTTACATGTATCCCAACGAAATCACCCTCTATTGGAGCGTGCTTATCGTTTTGTACCCCTACATCACCGGATTGGTCGCGGGGGCCTTCATTCTGGCCTCGCTGGAGCGCGTCTTCCGCGTCGAGGCAGTCAAGCCCACGTACCGCCTGGCGCTGCTCACGGCCATGTCGTTTTTGCTGGTGGCGCCGCTGCCCTTGCTCTTTCACCTCGGCCATCCCGAGCGCTCCTGGGAAATGTACTTCACCCCCCACAGCACCTCGGCCATGGCCATGTTCGGCTATGTCTACCTTTGGTATCTCATGGCCGTGCTCAGCTTTGAGATCTGGCTCGATTACCGCCGCGAAATCGTGCTCCGCACGCAAAGCTCCACGGGCCTGCTGCGCCTCGTCTACAACATCATGAGTCTCGGCTCCACGAATATCAGCGAGCGCGCGCTGCGCATCGACGATCGCGTGGGCTGGATTGTCACCTTAATCGGCATTCCTTCCGCGTTCCTGTTGCACGGTTATGTGGGCTTCATCTTCGGCTCGCTCAAGGCCAATCCCTGGTGGTCTTCCCCGCTCACGCCGGTGGTGTTTATCTTCTCCGCCATGGTCTCCGGCATTGCCGCCGTGATGCTCATTTATATGGCCGTCACCCGGCTGCGCCGCGAGCCCATCGACATGCGCTGCGTCGACACCGTCGCCATGTACATGTTTTATATCTTCATCATCGATTTCAGCCTGGAGATGCTCGACCTGGTGCACCGCATTTACGAGGCCGACGAGTCTTTCCGCAGCCTCGATTTCCTGGTGCACACCAAGCTCTTCTTCTCGCAGATCGTGCTTCAGATCCTGCTGGGCACTCTGCTGCCGCTGATTCTGTTGTTCCTCACCCAGATCGTCAAGCTGCCCGAGGCCGTCCGCAAACGCATCTACATTTTTTCCAGCGCCATGATCCTGATCAGCGTCTTCGCCATGCGCTGGAATGTCGTCATTGGCGGACAGTTGTTCTCGAAGAGCTTCCTCGGCTACACCACCTACAAAATAGGCTTGGTGACGCATGAGGGCCTGCTGGTGGCGATTGGCTTGACCCTTCTTCCGCTTTTCTTCCTATGGGTGTTGTTGAAGCTTTTGCCTCCATGGTCTGAAGCGGTTGATCGCCAAACCGCAGCCCCCGATTGAGCACGGCAGGGCCCGTGAAATCGGGAGGAGATTATGAGCGATCTTCCCGCAGCACTCGAGCGATTGACCGCACGGCTTGACGATCTGGAACGCCGCGTCGGCGCGCTGGAGCATCGGCCCGCCAGCGGCGGCGCGCCTGCGCCGCAACCCGCTGCAGCCCTGTCGGAACCGCCACCGGCCCTCCCCTTTAGTCAGGCCGGCGCGTTTCCCGTGCTCGGCAAAGCCATGCTGGGCATCGCCGGCGCCTATTTGCTGCGCGCGCTGATGGAATCCTTTGTCGCGCCGAAGCCGCTGATCGCCGCCATCGCTATCGCCTACGCGCTGCTTTGGCTTATCGCGGCGGCGCGCACATCCCCGGAAGCCTGGTTCGCGCGCGCCGCCTACGCTTGCGCCGCATCCCTGATCTTCACTCCCATGCTTTGGGAGCTCACACTGCGCTTCAATGTGCTGGCGCCGCCGGCGGCGGCTTTTGTCGTCTGCGCATTCGTCTCTGTGGCTGTTGGCTTCACTTGGAAACGTCCTCGCGTTCCCGTCCTTTGGGCAGCCAACGCAACTGCGATTGCTCTCGCTTTCGGGCTGGCCGCCGCTTCGCACCGGCTGGCGCCGTTCCTCGCTGCTCTGCTGTTCATCGCGCTAGTTGCCGAGTGGACCAAGGAATGGACCTCGGAGCGTGGCGTTCGCGTCGTCGCCGCCGTGGCAGCCGACCTCATGATTTGGGCCTTGATCTACATTTACTCCAGCCCTGCAAGCGCTCGCGCCGACTACCCTGCCCTTGGCCGTGTTGCCCTGCTCGGCCCTGCCATTGCGCTTTTCCTCATTTTCGCAAGCGGCGTCGTCTTCCGCACCACGTTCCGAGGCCAGCGAATCAGCGCCTGGGAAACCCTCCAAACCACCATCGCCTTTATGTTGGCCTTTGCCGGCGTTCTCCGCTTCGGCTTGCCCGGGGGTCCTCGTATTTTCGGAATCTTCTGCGTCCTCTTGTCTGCCGCAGGGTACACGGCGGTCTTCACCCTTTTCCGCGAAATTTCCGGCCAACGCAATCAAACCGTCTTCGGCGCCTGGAGCGCGGCCCTCCTGCTTGCCGGATGCTTGCTCAGCCTTTCGCCTCCGTGGCTCGCTCCCTGCCTCTGCGCGGCGTCTCTGGCAGCCACCGCTCTCGGAACGCGGTTGGGCTGCCCGGCACTCGAACTGCACGGTCTGGCCTATCTCGTGTCGGCTGCGGCGGCATCGGGCCTGTTGCGCTATGATCTTCGCGCTCTCACCGGGACTATGCCCGGCGCGCCCACGTTTGCCATCTCTCTGGTCTCGCTTTTCGCATTTCTCTGCTATGCGACCCTTCGCTCCCATCCCCAGGAGCCCAGGCGCCAGCAGGCGCTTCACCTAGTTTTCGCGGCAGTTGGAGCCCTCGCCGTCATGGCGCTGCTTGTCCAAGGCCTGGTGGGCGCGTTCGCATTCGGCGCTCGGCCCGAGGCCCATCATCTGGCGTTTTTGCGCACCTTCACGCTCTGTCTTGGCGCGCTGGCGTTGGCCTTCGCGGGGGCGCGCTTGCGCCGGCTCGAACTGGGCCGGGTCGCCTATGCCGTTCTGGCGCTGCTCGCCGTCAAGCTCGTCGCCGAGGACCTGCGCCACGGCCATCTCGAATACGTCGCCGCTTCCATTTTCTTGTTTGCGCTCACCCTCCTCGCAGTCCCTCGGGCTGCGTGCAGCGGTCGTCAAGCCTAACCGGGAACCGGAGGTTCCCGGCGCCGGCTCGACCGTTGCTTGTTCCCTATCCCTCATTCCCGATTCCCGTTTTGGCTCCGCCCAGCCGGACAGGAACACTCGCCACGCTTCAGCCGCCGCCTCATCCGCCCGCGGCTCAAGTGCATCGCTCTCCTGCCGAAAGAACAGAGAGTACGGGAAATGATTCGCGGAGGCCTGCATGCCGGCCGGCTCCGATCTGGCGACCAGCGTCCGAACGGCGCAGCCAACGGCTTTCAGCCTCAAGAAAGTTGCGCCATTGCAAACTCAAGCCCAAGACGGCAAGATGGATTTTCTGCCCTGGGCGCATCTTCGCCTTCCCCCCTTCCCGCAAATCGCTCTCCGTGTTCTGCAGCTCGCCCGCGATGAGAACGTGCAGTTGCACGAACTCTGCGATTTGATTTCCGCCGACCCGGCCTTTGCCAGCGAGGTTCTCACGGTCGCCAATTCTGTCCTGTACGCTCCCCATTATCCTTCCAGCAGCATTTTGCAGGCCGTTGCCGTCCTTGGCTCCAATACCTTGCAAGGCATGTGCATCACCGTGGGGATCCGCGCTTACCTCGGCAAAACCATGCACTTTCCAGCCTTGCGCAGCCTCTGGCGGCACAACCTGGCTTGCGCTGTGGTCGCAGGCCGGCTGGCTTCCGAGGGGCTTATGGACAAAGATGTTGCCTACACTGCCGGCATTCTCCATGACATCGGCCGCATGGCGCTGGCCGTGATTCAGCCCAAAGAATACGGGGCGCTCCTCGAATCCCACCGGGGCGCCGCTATAAGCATTCTTGATGGTGAGCGCGATCTTTTCGGGCTCGATCACTGCGAAACCGGACAGCAGCTCGTCGGCGATTGGAAGCTTCCCGCGGATTTTGCGCCGGCCGTGTTCGCCCATCACTCTCCTCGGCGCACGGATAGAGCCTGGGACTTGGCGGAATTGATCAAAGTCAGCTGTAAGTTGGCCGATTCGGCCGGTTATCCCGCCTTCACCGGCTGCGCCACGGTTCCCTTCTCCGACCTCCTCGAAGAGCTTCCGGCGCGCGAGCGCAGGCTCTTTTTCCCCGATCTCGCCTCGCTCACCGCTCATCTCGGAGAAGCCATCCATTCCATCGAATGCGTGTGACGGTTATCCGCACCCTGAAAGCCAACATCTCGCTATTACGTAGCACGTCAGATTGGCGTCGACGCGAATTGACTCAGCCGTCTGCGTCGGCCCGCCGGAACTCGCTACTTTTTCCGCCCGCTTTCGATTCCAGCCGGATTTCACGGATCACGATTCCCTTGTCCAGCGCCTTGGTCATGTCGTAAATGGTCAGCGCAGCCACCGCCGCGGCGGTGAGGGCCTCCATCTCCACTCCGGTGGAGGCGGTAGTGGCAGCCGCGGCGGCAATACGCACTCCGCCTTCGATCACCTCCACCTGCACGTCCACATGCGTCAGCGGCAAGGGATGGCACATGGGAATCAGCTCCGCCGTCCGCTTTGCCGCCTGGATGCCGGCGATGCGGGCCACCTGCAGCGGGTCGCCCTTGGGATTCTGCGGCAGCGCCGCCAGCACGGCTGCCGAGAGCTCGACAAAGGCCGAAGCGCTGGCCGCACGCGGTGTAGGGGTTTTGCCGCTCACGTCCACCATGCGCGCCTGGCCGGCCTCGTCGAAGTGCGAAAGTTGTGAAGGCTCGGTCATACCTCTCCTCAGGGAAGCAAAATCTTCACGTAGGAGCCCGCCGCCAGCCGATGCTCCTCCGGCACCACCAAAAAACAGTTGGAGCGCCCCAGCGCCGCCAGATCGCCTGAGCCCTGCCACGGCACTAGCGTAACCTCGGGCACAGCGCTTGTCGCCGCGCCAAAATCGCAGAACGCCGGCAAAAAGCGCGTAAGCCCCCCTTTCGCTTTCACTTCCTTGGTGAGCCGCGCCACAGCAAACCGAGGAGCGGTATCGCGCTTTCCGGCCAAGGCCGCCAGCACCGGCGCGGCGAAAAGCAAAAACGTCACGGCCGATGAAATCGGATTCCCGGGAAGCCCGAACAGCGGCAGCCGCTTGCGGCGCCGCCTTCCCGCGGAGCTGATTTCGCTCGCGCTCAGCTCCCCAAATACGGTTGGCTTGCCCGGCTGAATGCGCACGCCAGTAAAGTGAAACCGCGCTCCGGCTCGCTCCAGCGCGGGCTCAACCAGGTCGAATTTCCCCGCGGAAACCCCGCCCGTCACCAGCAGCAGATCGGCCTCCGCGACCCCGCTGAACGCAGCATCGAGAGCCTCGGCCGTGTCGGCAGCCGTTGGCAGCACGCACGGCTCACCCCCCCACCCCGCCGTCATCGCGGCCAGCATCGGTCCGTTTGAATTGCGGACCTGGCCCGGTCCGGGCTCTGCTTCTACCGGCACGACCTCGTCACCGGTGGTCAGAATCGCCACCCGCGGCCGCGCAAAAACTTCCAGTTCGCTAGCGCCGCACGCCGCCGCCAGCGCTATTTGCCCTGCCCCCATCAGAGAACCCGCGGGTAGCAATTCTTCGCCTTTCCGCGCCTGCGCGCCACGCGCCACGATGTTCTCTCCTGCGGCGACGGTGCGCGCATCATGGAGCCTGATCCTTCTGCCGTCCGCCTCCACGTGCTCCAGCATCATGACCGCGTCGGCGCCTTTGGGAACCGCGGCCCCGGTCATGATCTCCCAAGCCGCGCCCTGCGGCAGGCGCCCAGCGGGGGACTGGCCCGCACGGGTTGCGCCGGCAATCGGCAAGACTGCATGCCGCGAAGCCTCCACCGCACGGCACGCATAGCCGTCCCGCGTGGAACGAGAAAATGGCGGTTGATCGCGGTCGGCGCGCAGCGGCCGCGCCAGCACCCGTCCCGCGGCCCGTGTCAGTTCGATGCGCTCGACAGCCCTCTTCGCGCGCCTCAGCGCCGCGGCGCAGGCGGCCACTTCAGCCGCAGCTTCCTCGTAACTAGGCAAAGCCGAGCTCATGGATTGGATTGTAGTGGGTAAACCGCGGCGCCACAGGCGCCAAACAGAGCGGTAGCAAAAGGATCTTAGCCGGGAAACTTTCAGGAATACGCTGATTCGGCGGTTCAAAGACGCCAAAGGCGTTTCCGCTCACCGGAAACGCCCTTGTGCAAACACTCCGGCCTGGGGCTCAGTGCTTGCCGGCCCGGTACGACGAGTTCACTTTTTCTCCCGCCTGCTGCAAGATGCCGGCGACTTCAGCGGCAAATTGCCCGTTGGGCGCCAGTTGCAGATATTTCTGGTAGGCGTCTGTGCAGTCCTGGGGCAAAACGATCTTCTGCGTCTTGGGGTCAACGGTGGCTTTCTGCACCAGGCCCTGCCCCTTGATGTAATAGAGCACGGCGTCGTTGGGATTCAGCTTCAGAGCCTCATCCGCCGCCGCCACCTGGGCGTCTGAGTTGCCTTGCTGGAAGAAAATAATCGCCTCGTTGTGCAGGTAGAGGGGGCCGCGCGTCGGGTCCGCCTTTACCGCCGCGTCATAGGCCGCGTTCGCCTCGGGAACCTTACCCGTGCGCGCGTACACTTCGCCCAGTCCCGCATTCGCCAGCCCAATGATCTCCTCCCGCGGTTTCTTCGCTGCGGTCTCCAGATCGATCGCCTTCTTGTACGAGGTGATCGCGTCGTCGTACGTCTTCAGTCCGGCCTGCGCATATCCGAGATCGGTCCACAGAATGGCCTCGTCCGGCTTCACCACCGTATCCTTGGTCATCATGCTTTCGATGTCGGTGTACTTCGCGGTCTTGATCTCGTCGGTCTTGGTCCCAACCTGGGCCCGCGTGGCCGACGCGCCTAGCTGCTGCGCCGCGCTTTGCGGAGCGTCGTCGATGTCCTTCTTGTCCTGAGCGACCACTTTCAAATCGGCGTTCAGGCGATTGATCACCGCATTGGCCTTCATCGCCTCGGAGTTGTTCTTTTTCAGTTCCTCAAGCTGTTTCTGCTGCTCCGGCGTCATCTTCGCGATGTATTCCGCGCGCGACATGTCGTCGTCTTGCTGCAGATCCTGGCCCGCCGTGATTTTCACATTCTTGATCTCATCCACCATCTGGCCTTTCGGCGTATCGGCCGCCCGGTAGATCAGCACGTAGGTTCCGGACGCCGCTTCGCCGGCGAACGAACCGTCGTCGGCCACCGGGAAGGTGTACTTCGAGGTAGCCCCGCCATCCGTGGAGAGGCTCATCGTCCCGCCTCCTTGAGGTTGCCCCGTGGGGTTAATCACATGGCCATGGATCTTACCCATGGGTTCCGTCGATGCACCGGCCGGTTGCTGAGCAAACGCAGGCGAAAGGGCAAAAACCAGCAGCCCCGCCAGGGCGGGCAAACTCAGCCACTTTGAAAAAATGCGCTTCATATAGTTGTTCTCCTTGGAGCAGCGCGAATCGTTTGTCCGCCAGCTCAAAAAACTTTTCCATTTGCGGCGCCGCGCCTTTTTTCCTTCAGCGGGCACGCCTTTGCAACTCATATCCGGACACTTTCGACAACCGCCGCATCTCTTCGTCGCCGTGCCGTCTTTCTCCCGCGGTGGGCCGGCCAGCATGACCAGAGCCCGGTCCGCCAAGATATATCGTAGTCCAAAGTTAAACCCTATGCTGCCCGATAGACAAGTGGCCTCATCGCGCCGGATAACTGGCTCCGGCAGGTAAGCCCGATATCTGCAGCGGGTTTGCTGGCCCAATGTTGCAACGCGCTGGCTTTTGACCCCTTACCGCATTGACTCCACAGCCATTTGCGCCGAGTCCGCTTCGCGTGTACTTTCATATTTTGCACTCCCCACTACAATCGGAGCATGTGCATGACGATCCGCTCCGCGACCCCCGCGGATGTGGGGCAGATTTTAGCTTTTATTCGCGCTCTGGCGGTCTACGAGCGGGCTCCCGATGCGGTGACCGCCACCGAGGAGCGCTTGCTGCAGGATGGTTTCGGTCCCCGCCCCTTTTACCGCTGCCTGATTGCCGAACACAACGGCCAA
>JASHUH010000286.1 GCA_030040115.1 Acidobacteriaceae bacterium
ATCAGGTTGCCGCGCGCGTCTTGATACATGGTTGCCGTGGCCGCCAGGGGCGCTTTCTCGCGAAAATCGATGAAGGTCGAGCGGCCGTCGTGGCTTCGCAGCAACAGAAAACCGCCGCCGCCAAGGTTGCCCGCCGCGGGATGCACCACCGCCAGCGCAAAACCCACAGCCACGGCGGCGTCCACCGCGTTGCCGCCTTCGCGCAGAGCCGCAAGGCCTGCGTCCGAGGCCAGATGCTGTACCGTAACCACCATGCCGTGCGCGGCGCGGACGGGCCGGTCCTCTTTGAGCGCACGCGCAGCCGTCGCGTCTTCCTGCGCGCCGGCGGCGACGACCAGCGCTGCGCCCATGAGCGCGGCCAATAGGCGGTGATGAAAACGTGGAGACATCGGTTTCCACACAGAATAACGCCGAGAGGCGCAAAGACTTTGTCATAAAAAAACCGATAGCCGCTCGGCCTCCAGCGCGCTCAAATCAGCCTGGGTCAAGGCCGTATAATCGGAAAGGCTTTTCCTCTTCATCGTGGCCCCGGCGCGTGAATGGCGCCGGAGTAGGGGGAGACTGTGTTGCTTGCGCCGGAGAAAGCAATACCGGAAGCTGATGCTGGACATTGCAGAATCGTATGAGTTTTATGCAACGTTTTCATAACCCGGCAGGGGATCGAGCCTTTTGTCTGCCCTGCACGTCAAACCGGGATTGCCCGTTAGCGGAGAGGATAATGCGATTGAAGTGGGTGCTGACTGCCTTTGTTCCAACCGGACTGATTGCTGTGAGCTGCGTCGCGGGGGTGGCGCAGGGGGGCGCAACGGGAGCCCCGGCGCAGACCAACAGGCAGGCGGTGCCAGCCGCACCACCGTATGCAGAAACCGACGTTGCCGGCAGCGGGTATGAGGCCCTCACCAGCTCGAATACGGGAAACGGGGTGGTCGAGAAGCCCACCAACGGGGCCGGCGGCATGCTCGAATTGCGGCACATCCACAGCCCGTTTATCGGCTACGAGATCAACTACTCATTTAACCCCGCCAACGCGTCGTTTGCGCCCACAGCCACAGGATGCGGCTACGTTTGCCAGTTGCCGCCGCAGACGATCACCTCGCACGGCAGCGTGCTGGGCCTGGATTGGGTGGTGTCGGCAAAACACGGCAATCTGCGGCCATTCCTGGTGGGCGGCCTGGGATTCTTTATCGACTATCCAACCACTTTTCCAAAAGGGACCACCTACGCCAACAATGACGTGGTGCGTCCGGACTATCTCTACGGAGGAGGCGTGGATTGGGGCTTCAGCTCCCATCTCGGCGTGCGTTTGCAGTACCGGGGCAACATCTACAAAGCGCCCAATATCTCCCATTTTTATCCCGCTACCGGCCAGTTTACGCAAACCGCCATGCCGATGGCCGGAATCTTTTATCGGTTCTGATCCCCGCCCCCAACTCGCGGGCGCTGCCTCCCTGGCTCGCCACCTGCCGGCTCGCCGGTTTGCCGACGATTAACTTACCGCCTCGCTGCCCTGCTAACTCGCTGACTGGCTGCCCTGCTGCCCTGCTGACTGGCTGACCGGCTGCTTCCGCGGCCTTTTCAGGCAAAATAATTGATGCTTCCCCCCGCATCTTCATCGGCAGTCGGCGGAACGGGCGCGCCCTCCGCTTCGGAATCTCCCAAGTCCAGGTCACCGCCGTCGTCTTCTTCCGCTCCCGCGGCCTTTTTTCTGCCTGCCGAGTAGGTGTCATCGCCGGCTTTGGCCGCGGCTTCGATATCGAAAAACGCAGTCAACTGCGAATCCGCAGGCTGTGGCTTGAGCACCGGCGTGACGCGAATTCCGGCGATCGGCGCGATTTCCATTCTCACTTTGCTCCCGCCTCCCTTATCGGCGGCGCGGGGCAGAACCTTAATCTTTTTCACATCCACTTTGTCCGGTTGTGGCGCACAGTGACTGGAATCGCGACAGACCGCCCGGAATTGCGCAAAGCCTCAGCCAGGAATGAGAGGCCGGAGCCTGTCCCGCTACCCGGTAACCTGCTTGCTACACTGGGTCCATGCGAGACGACCTGGAATTCCGGCGCGCGGCAGAAGCCGCTTTGGACGGCTTGAAACAACACCTGATCGAGCGCGAGGAAGAGCCGGGCGCCGCATTCGAGGTCGAGGAGCAGGCCGGAACCTTGAACGTCCTCTTCGAGCAACCGCAGGCAAAGTTCGTCGTCACTCCCAACGGTTCCGTGCGCCAGATTTGGATTTCGGCGCTGGCCACCAGCTTCAAATTGGATTGGGACAGCCGGATGGAGAAGTTTATCTATCCGCGCACCGGCGAGACACTGATCAAACTCGTCGACCGGCTGATCGAAGAACACCGAGACCACTGAAGTTCACGCCCAAAGAAATCGCGGACGCCCCATTTCCCGGGCACGAATTCACGGGCGGGATGGCCCGGTCTCGCTTTGCCGCGTTTTAACCAGGGATGTGGACCCCCCACCCTTGACGCGTTTTTGGCGTCAAGCATGGGAGGTGCAGATTCATGCGGTCACCGGCCGAGCTGCCAGTCGTCGGAAGCTCTAATCGGGCAGCGAGTAGATCGTCTTCAGAACCTTGTCGGCCACGTTTTGCGGCAGCGGCGCGTAGGAGAGCGCCGAGACTTCGCTTTCGCCCGATTTGATCATCCAGCTCAGCAGATCGCGCAGCACTTTCTCTTTCGCCATATCCGCGGGATGCGCGGGAATCAGCAGGTAAGTAAAACTCGAAATGGAATAGGCATCGGGTCCGGGCGCGTTGGTGATCGAAACCCGGAAATCGGGCGGCATATCCTTGATGCTGGCCGCCGCTGCCGTCACCCCCGCAATCGACGCCTTCACCCAATTCCCGGCCGCGTTGCGCAGCGAACCAAAATTGATGTGGTTCTGGAGCGCATAAATCAATTCCACGTAGCCGATGGCGCCGGGCAGTTGCCGCACCAGGCCGGCCACGCCTTCATTGCCCTTGCCGCCCACGCCCGCCGGCCAGTTGGGCGAAGTTCCCGATCCTGGGCCGTTCTTCCATTCCGGACTGATCTTGCTCAGGTAATCGGTGAAAATGAAGCTCGTTCCGCTGCCGTCGGAACGGTGCACCACGATAATCTTCTGATCGGGCAGCTTCACCCCCGGATTGTCCGTCGCGATGCGCGGATCGTTCCAATTCGTGACCTTGTTCAGGTAGATGTCGGCCAGCGTCTCCGGGCTGAAGCGCAGATCAGTGACCCCGGAAACATTGAAAATGGGAACCACGGCGCCTAGCACGGTGGGAATGTGAATCAGCTTGACCTTCGATTCGTCCAGCATCTGGTTGGTCATGGGCATGTCGGAAGCGCCAAAATCGACCAGTCCGGAGGTCACCTGGCGAATGCCCCCGCCCGAACCGATCGATTGGTAGTTGATTTCAACCCCCGGATGCGCAGCGCTATACTCGCTGAACCACTTGGAGTAGATGGGATAGGGGAAGGTCGCCCCCGCCCCCGTCAATTTCTGCGCCTGAGACGCGCTCAGGGCAAAAAGAAACAACGCAATGGCAACAAAGGTTTTTCTCACAATCACGCTCCTTGAAATTTTTCCGCCGCGCTCCATTGTCTACGGCAAATGTTAAGGGGATTTGAATGGGCGTCCACAGTTTGCCGAACGGCGGGCGAAAAAAATTACGCGCGCAAGGCGCCTCGCGCCTGATAGGATTTCTCCCGTCCGCTAATTAAAGCGGACGCTTCCTCGGAAATCCATAGATAAAGGAGCAAGCGCGATGAAACGTCGGTTTCCAACCGTGGCTCTCATGGCGGCGCTGGGCGTTGCGGCAACGGCGGCGCTCGGAGTTCTGATCTTCCAGGCGCATGGACAGGCAAACCAAACCACTGAGGATACTTCCGGTGGAAGAACGTCCCGTAGTGGAGAAGTTCATTACTCCACCGACTTCCCGCTCGCTGCGCAGACCGGACAGGACTCCAACGCCATCAATCAAGCGCCTTCAGGCGCCGTCAACCAGGGGCCGCTTAACCCCGCCGACTGGAAATTCGGTGACGCCTTTAACCCCCCGCCCGACGCCAAGATCTGGAATCCGGTCATGATCAAGATGATGAAGGGCGAAAAAGTGACCGGCGGGACCGTCTTCTGGTCCGATTCGCCACAAACCTATTGCGCCATGGCCAACGCCGGCTACGACTTCATCTGGACCGAGATGCAGCATTCTCCGCGCGGTTGGGAGGATGTGGGCCACATGTGGGCCGCATGTCCGCATGCCAAAGCCGTGCCCGGCGTGCGCATACCCTTAGCCGAAGAGCACGCCATCCAGCAGGCCGTGGATCTGGGCGCGCTGGTGGTGGTCGTGCCCACCGTCCGCTCGGTGCAGCAGGCCGTCTTTGCCAGAAACATGGCCTTTTTCCCGCCTCTCGGCGACCGCAGCCTGGGCGGAGGACAAGCCTTCAGTTCCGCTTTTTGGGGCAAGGTCCCGGGCGGCTATCGCGACACCATCAACCAGAACCTGGTGATGATCGATATGATTGAAACCCTGCCCGCCTTGATGGAGGCCAAACAGATTGCCGCCGTTCCCGGCGTAACCGCCATCTTTGCCGCCAGCGGCGATCTGGGCAATCGTTCCGGCTACATGCGCGGCTCGCCGGATTACGAGCGGCTGATCAACGTCGTGCACGATGCGGCGCTCGCTGAGCATAAACGGCTGTGCGGTCCCATCGCCTGGCTCAATCGGCCCGACTTCACCTGTTTCCAGGCCGGAAGCGAGGAGTCTGCAATCATGCGCGGCGTGGCCGACGAACTGGGGCCCTTGAAGGACACGCAACCCGTGCCCGAAGTCGGACCCTACGCGAAGAAATCCGAACCGGCCGAACACGGCAACTGACCTGAAACCGCCGCAGCCCCGGCCAGGCGGCACGCGAGCGGAGCCGTCTAAACCGCAGTCGAGGGTTGCACGCCGGGCGCGGCCGGGGCCTCAGTTGTCGCTGGCGCGGCGGCCGGCGGCGGCTGCGCCGGTTCGGCCAACGGCAGCGTGAAGTGGAATTGTGCGCCCGAGCCGAGCTCGCTTTCGGCCCAGATGCGGCCTCCGTGCGCCTGCACAATATGTTTGACAATCGCCAGGCCCAGGCCGGTCCCGCCCGATTCGCGCGAGCGCGCCTTATCGACGCGGTAGAAACGCTCGAAAATGCGCCCCAGGTGTTCGGAAGCAATGCCCGGGCCGAAATCCTGGATGGTGAACTGCACCTCGGAGCCCAGCAGGCGTGCGCCCACCTTGATGCGCTTGCCCTCCTTGGCGTATTTCAGCGAATTTTCGATGAGGTTGCCGAAAACCTGGTGCATGGCGTCGGCGTCGGCCATCACCAGCGCGTTGGGCGCTCCCGCCGACTGCAGCTTGACGCCGGAATCCACCACCATGCCGCCCAGCGACTCAATCGAGTCCTTCACCAGTACGCTGGCCCGCGTCGGCTGCAGGGTCAGTTTGTAATCGGGGCTCTCCACGCTGGCCAGAGCCAGCAGATCTTCCGTCAGCCGGTTCATGCGCGCGGCGTTTTTGAGGATTACGCCCAGGAATTCGCGCGTCATCTCCGCCGGCGCGTCGGGGGTTTCGATCAGCGTCTCCACGTAGCCCTGAATGGAAGTGAGGGGAGTGCGCAGTTCGTGGCTCACATTGGCCACAAACTCGCGGCGGGTCTTCTGCGCGGCTTCAATGCCCGTCACGTCATGCAGCACCGCCACCGCGCCGCCGGAGGGCAGCGGCGCGGCGCTGATTTCAAACACGCGTCCGGGAGCCAGCGAGCTGGCGCGCCCCAAGCAGATTTCGCGCTGCTCCAGCGCCCCGCGCACGCAGGCCAGTAACTCGGGATCCCGAACCGAGTGCACCAGCGGCCGCCCCGTGCGAACCTGCATCCGCGCCACGCGCTGCATCACGGCGTTCGACCAGCGCACCAGCCCGTCGGCGCCGATCGCCACCACCGCCTCCTGCATCGCATCCAGCATGGCCGTCAGCTCGTGACGCCTGCTTTCGATTTCGGCGAAATCGGCGTCCAGCCGCTCGGCGGTCCGGTTCAGCGCCGCCTCCATCGCCGAAAATTCATCCGTCCCGCTTGACTTCTCCAACCGCGCGGTCAGCTCGCCCCCGGCCAGCCGGCGCGCAAAGGTGATCACACGCTGCAGCCGCGCAGAGATGCCGCTCGCCGCCCACGCAGCCAGGGGCAAGGCGATAGCCAGCGCGATCAACCCGGACCAAAATACTTCCCGTCCCACCGAGCCCACGGTGGCGGCTGCCGTGCGCTCCGCAAAACGATGAAACACAATCTCCATCACCAGCGTGTCGAACACAAGCAGGAGAACGAATAGCCCGAGCAGCTTGGTAAATACCTTTGACCTCATCGAAAAACGCGGCCTTTAAGTGCACCGCTCGTCGCCCACAGTGTAGGCCCTCCACAAGGGGTTTGACTCGCCACCGGGAAAGCTGAAACCTGAACCGTAGTCCCTATTCCCTAGTCCCTAGTCCCTGAAACCGCCCTCACTCCGTCTTCGGCATCTCGAACCGGTAGCCGGCGCCGCGCACGGTTTTCAAATAGCGCGGATTCTCCGGGTCCAGCTCGATCTTCTCCCGAATGCGCCGCACGTACACGTCCACCGACCGCGGAGTGACAAAACGCGCGTCCCCCCACACCGCATCGAGCAGATGGTCGCGAGTGAACACCCGGCCGGGATGACGGGCCAGGTAATCGAGCAGACGGAACTCGGTGGCCGTGGTGGTGGTCAGTTCCCCACGCACCCTCAGTTGCATGGCGCTGGCGTCGATCACAATCTCTTCGAAACGGATGGCCGAAGGTCCGCTGGGCCGCTCGAAGCGCCGCAACACGGCTTTGACCCTGGCCACCAGCTCGCGAGTTGAAAACGGCTTGGTGATGTAGTCGTCGGCGCCCA
>JASHUH010000287.1 GCA_030040115.1 Acidobacteriaceae bacterium
TCAACTCCAGTCGGCCATTGCTCCTCACTTGACCCTCCAAGCCGTGATCGGGCAATGGAACCAGATCGCCGCCGCCCTCGCAGAACCCGATCGCAAGCGAAGGCCACAGATTGAATCCTTATCTTAGCGCTTATGGTACCTACCCCTCCCCTATTCTGGCGATAAGCGGCTTGCTTTCAGGTGGATGCGGCGCGCAAATCATCGCAAATATAAGAAAATCGGCCACTTATCGCCAGATTATTGAAACCAAATGGCTTACGCGCCATTTTTGCGGCTTGCCGGCGGGGTTCGAACAGATTTTGGCATGGCCGCGGCTGGATTCCCATTGCGTTTTCGGAGACGAAACGACCCTTATCGCACGCAGAGATTTCCGCAGGGCCCGAGGACGCGCATCTGCATTTTCCTCCTGGATATTTCTATTATGGCCAAAAGCGCAAAATAGCCTGTAAAATTAAGCTACTTGTTTTCTTAAGGATGCAAAATTATCGCTTGACGGCGGCTGGGGCGAGGGTAGGGATCGCCGGTCGCCTGACGGTCAAGAGAAACGGGTCTGACCTTGTTTCCGGCTGGGAGTGTGGTGACGGTGGTGCGGGCTTGGATGGGGTTCGTGCTTTCCCAGGTCCCCGAAGTGGGGACCCAAGGCGCCCAACGGTGGTTGAACTGTCAGCATCCCCAGGATCTGAGCCACCTGCCGAAACCTGGGGCACCCACGGTCGTGGTGAGTTTTTTACATCCGGAAACCCGGGCCGGTCGCCGCTACCAGTTCGTAATGGAACCGTCCGGGCGGAAATAGGTTTGCGCCCGCGCCGTGATGGGCTCGGTAAACTCGGCGATCTGCGTGAGGTATTTGTAATCCAGCTCCACGCCCAGGCCCGGCCGCTCGTTGGGATACAACTTCCCGTTCTTGAAGTCCATGCACACCGGCACGTGCGGCAACGTGCGGCCCTGATAGTTGTATTCCATCACCACCGGCCCGGAATATGTCCCCAGGCTGTTGACCAGCGCCGCGGTTGCAATCGGTCCGGTAAAGTGCGGCGCTATACCCACAAAGTGCGTTTCGCAAATGGCCGCAATCTTCATCACCTCCGTGATCCCGCCCACGTTGGGCAGCGTGGCGCGCACGTAGTCGATGTCGTGGTGCTCCACCAGCGGGTTAAAGTCCCAGCGGTTGCCCCACTCCTCGCCTGCGGCCAGGGGCACGTTCACCTTACTGCGCAAAATGGGCAGATCCTGGTTGAACGCCTCGGCGCGCACCGGGTCTTCGACGTAATAGGGCGCATACTCCTCAATCTCGTCGCAACCGCGAATGGCTTCGGAGAGAGTGAAGCGCTGATGAAAATCCACAATCCAGTCGCCGTCCTTGCCCACCCCCGCGCGCGCCTCGGCGCACTGCGCCTTGAGCGCCGTGATCCTCTCATGCGTGTTGTAGGTGGTGTTCGCGGGCAGGTCCGCCGCGCCCATGCGGAAAGCGCGATATCCCTGCTCGATGGTGGCCCGCGCCCGCTCCTCGATGGTCGATTGGGGGGTGACGCCGGGAATAATCCCCGCCGTGTTGTAGCACTCGCAGTAGTTGCGCACCATGCCGCCCAGCACCGCATGCACCGGAATCCCCAAGGCTTTGCCGCGAATGTCCCACAGGGCCAAATCCAGCGCCCCGATGGCGTCTTCCCGTTCCCGCCCGGCAGGATAGAAATACGCCCGGTTCATATCCTGCCAAAGGCGCTCGATCAACTGCGGATCGCGCCCGATCAGCCGTCCCGCCTCCGGCTCCAGCGTATCTTTTTTTCCCCCTTCGCCAATCCCGGTGATGCCCGCATCCGTTTCCACCGTCACCACCAGATCGCTCTGGTTAAACAGCGGATTGGGATGCGGCGGCTCATACACCCGCACGCGCGTGATCTTCATCTTGGGCAACGCCGCATGCGCAGGCCGGCTACTGACCGCGGCAGCCGCCGCGGCTGCCGGCAAGGATTTGAGAAACGTCCGTCGCTGTATCATTTCGACCTCCCGTGGTCGGTTGGGGATGAATTATTTCGCATGGCTCAATAAGTTTGCTGTTCGCAGACTCGATAAACCTGGTGCCGAATGCTTGGGCTTCTACCGAATTGAAGTTAGAGCCGATGGCTTTTGAAGTTAGAGCCGATGGCTTGCGCCCCTCGCCCCGGAAATGTTCGCGACCTCCTAAAACCCACTGTGCACCACAGCCCGCGTCTCTTGCCCAACTCTCCGGATGTTTGCTCCCAACTGCCTAACCCCAGCCCCTCCTTCCCCAGGGCAGGTTGCATCGATCGAGTTAGCCCACAGGGAAAGTCCCTCAGGGGCTAAAGCCCGTCATTGATGGGCCTCAGACGGCGCGACTGAAGTCGTGCCCTTGCAAAAGCGCAATTGTGCAACCACTTTTAGTCCCTGGGCCGGTCAATGCGGCTTTCCCGGCAGCACAAAATGCTCCGCGCAGCGCGGCTCATACGCGTCGCCGGGCATTTTGATCGGGCTCCCATACGGCGCCGGCTGGCCTTTGATCAGCCGCTGTGAATAAAGCGCCCGCGCCCCGCACGCGCAGTACGCCATGCACTCCGTAATACTGCCTCCGTAGGCGTTCACCAGCCAGCTCAGATTCAGCATCTCGCCAAATGGCATCGCGCGGAAGTCCAGATCCAGCCCGGCTACCAGCACATCGTGGTTCGCCTCCAGCAAGTGCTTGGTAAACAGGAACAGCCCCTCCACAAATTGCCCCTCGTCGATGGCGATGCACTCTACGCGTTTGCCGATCTCCTGTTCCTTCTCGTCAATCGCGCGCAAAACCTCCCAAGGATGGTTCGACTTGAACTCCAGCGCCTGCATTTTTGCATGACCGTTCGGATTCCGGCTCTCCACCACCCCCGGGCCGCCCTTGGTGTCGTCGCTTGGCTTCAGCACCATCACGTACTGCTTCGCATACTGGCGCCGCATCCCGGCGCGCCGCAACAGTTCCGCTGTCTTGTTGCTGCGCATCGGCCCCATCAGCAGTTCCAGCTTGCCCGCCACGCCGTGTCTCCAAGCGCAAAGACCCGCACGCGCTCACGGTCTTCCATCATAACGCCCCCTCCCGCTCTTGAAGAGCCGGAAAATCGGCGCGCCGCCTTAAAACCGCAGCAGATAGGAGAGCTTCACATAAATTGTCTTGCCGTCATTCATGAGCGAGGAGTAGGTGGGCGCCAGGATGGGCTCGTCCGGGTTGCACTCGCCGTCCGGCATGCGCGTGCACAGGGATGGGTCGATATTGGCGAAGTTCCCTATGTACCCCACGTAGAGCGCCGTGCCCGGATGCGGCATGTAGGTAAACAGCGCGTCGGCAAACAGCGTCTTCGAGTTCGCCAGATCCGTGTACGCCTCATCGGGCAGCGTCGAAATATACTGCCCGATCAAATTAAACGACGCCGCCTTCGTCACCTGGTAGTTCCAGCGCGAAATAAATTCGTGGTTATCGTAGACGTCCTGGCCATTCGCCACATTGGTGAAATGCGTGTACACGTAGCTGTTCTGGAAATCCAATGCGTGCCCCGGCTTGATCTCAACATTGAGATTCGGCGTTAAGATATTCACGGGTCCCGGTCCCTCGTTATCCGGAGGGTTGTAATTGATCGTCGCGCCGGTCGAAAATCCGCCCCCGATGGCCAGATACGGGACCGGCGAGGTGTAAAAATTAAAACCGTCGGAATGGCTGTGATACTCCACATCCCCCGTTAGCGCCGGGTAATCGATGGGCCGCAGCCGGTCCTGACCCAAGACGAAATTGGCGCTGAACGAGGTTCGATCTTTGAAGCTGAAGTTATACGAAGGATCGAAATAATAGTCCAGCGGCACGCCGTGGTGGTCCCAGATGCGTTCGCTGTAGAAGCTCGGCCCGTCGGTCAAAATCGCTCCATGCGTGGGCCGAAACGTATAACTGAAGGCGCCGTTCGGCTCCCGCACGTCAGGCCGCTGGAAAAAACCCGTGTCGGTGACATACCCGCCCGAAGTATCGTTGTACGCCAACCACCAGCTCCGGTGCAGATCGGAGTAGCTTGCCTGATCGTAATATCCCTGGCCGCTGCAACTCAGCGCCAGCGACTCGCACTCCTGCTCGCCCACCGTGCTGTTGCTCATGTTCTTGGTTTCGCTGGTCACCGCCTGGCCCGTGAACGTCCACCGGTTCTTCACCCGCGCGCGGTAGTCGAACCCACCGGCGCGATTGAACGAGTTCAGGTACTCGCGGTCCGCAAAGATCAGCCCCGCGTTTGAAAGCGAGCCCACGTCGCGGTTCAGCCGGGCGACGTAAAAGCGCGCCCGCGTTCCGAATTCGGAGTTGTCCTGCGGAACCGCCTCGCCCGGGCTGCGGTCGTCCACGCCCAGCAGCCCCAGCGCCCAGGGCCCCAGCTTGCCGGTCAAACGCGCGCCCATCTGCGGCTGCACAATATTGTTCGTGTAGTAGAGATTGTACGGCGTCATAAAGTAGCTGCTGTTCTCAATAAAGAACGGCCGCACCTCAGGAAAATACGGCGGAAACCGCTGGTTCGGCGTGGCCGGATTATTGATGCCCACCTGGCTGAAATCGGGGTTGAGGGTCGTGTCCAGAACCAGGCTGTTGTGCAGGATGAACTTCGCATCCAGCCCTGCATAGCCCTGCAGGCGCTTGTCCTCGAAATACGGGTTGTCGGGGTCCACCTCGTTCAGTTGCCGCAGATTCCGGGCCAGGCTGTAGGGCTCGAATTGCAGGTTCTGTCCCCGCGCCACATCCTCGAACCCCTCTACTTCCATGTCCTGTGTAAGCCGCCCGGCGATATCGTGCCGGCTGCGCGGCCAGTAGTCCTGCTCGTTGATGTGCGAAACGTTGCGGCACAAAATGATGCCCCAGGTCCGCATCTGCCCCGGCTCCGCGTCGGCAAAATACAGGCTCGCGAACGGAATCCGCATCAGCACCACATAGCCCGTCGGCGTCCGCCGCGCCCACGTGTCCCACACCGTGTCGAAGGAAAAGTCGTAGCCCGTCTGCTCGCTGTAGAGCGCGTCGGCCTGAATGCCCAGCGGGTTGCTCTGGAAGGAAAACGCGCGGCGCTGGTCGTGGAAAGTGTCCAGCATCACCTGCACGTTGTCGTCGTCGCCCAGCGAGTCGCGCGCCAGCATGTGGGCGCGGATCAGCTTCGGCGTGCGGTCCGCGCACACAAACGCCGCATAAAAGTACGCATGCGTGTAGCCCAGGTACGCGACCGTGGGCTCCACGGGCCGGGAACCGTCTTCCGGATAGCGCTCAATGAATTTCGAGATGCGCAGCATTTCGAGCGCCGCCCGCGAACGCACCGGCGCCACGAGAAAATCGCTCAGTTTCGGCGCCGTATCCAGCCGGGGAATCACCACCGGTCCCGCCGGCGCCCGAAAAACGCTCACCCCCGCCCGCGGTTTCGCGCTCGCCCCAGCCCCCGAAACCGGGAACAGCGGCGCATCGCGGCCCGAGTGCGGCCCCGGCGCAGCCCAAGCCGCCACGCGCCACAAGAAAAATAAAGTCAGGACGCAAAACCAATGCGGACACACTCTTCGCGGCGCACACAATTCCATGGTTCGAGCTGGTTGTCCCCTATCTCTATCAGACGCACGGAAGGCGCCATGGTTTTCTTGAAAACCCGCCCTTTGTCTCGATGGTCTCTCTGTGAGGAATGATAAACCAGTTCGAAAACGAAGCGAAGCTGACGCCGCCGAACCCGCCGCCACAATCTCCGCCTGATTCCGGCCCTATCTTTGCCGGCCGCAGGGTCCGCTCCGCCGCCGCTTCTCCCCTGCGGGGCGCCCGCTCAAGAGGCGTGGATTTGGTGGTGCGGTTTGTCTTTCAGGAAGCCCTCGCCCTTGGTGAGCCAGGCGATGCCGAAAGCGGCGAGCGCGAGGGATTCCCACCAGAAGAGCAGACCGCTGGGAGGAATGGCGCGGAGCGACGATTCAATGGTGAGGCCAACCATCGCCGCCATGCAGGCGACGATCACCAAGCCGCAGAGTCCATAAAGGCGGTTGCGATGGCGTTTGCGGCGGGTGAGTAGCGTTTCCGGAGAGGATTTGCGGAAGAGAAAGATGCAGATGTAGGCAAGAACGAGAAACATGAGAGCCGCGAATCCCGTGTGGACGAAGCCGATGTCGACCTGCATGGCAGTGTAACCGCCGTAGGGATTCACGGAGGGAAACAAGGCCACGCCGAAGGCAAAGGCACCGGCCAGATAGCCGGTGATTTCGTCCTGGAGTTCGTAGCCGCGCGAACAGATCAGAAAAGCCGCGATGGCGCAGAGTCCGCCGACGTAATAATTGCGCATCGGAGTGTAGTAGTAGTCGCTGATGGATCGTTCGAGGAGCGGGCGGGGCAAGTCGTGGCCGGGCCCCAGCAGCGCGAAAACGATAGCGCCCAGGGCGAGGGTGAAGGGAAGCGACAAAGCCAGGTAACCCACGGCCCGCCGCATGGCGTAATAGGAGAGAACAGCGGGATTCTTGGTTCGTGTGCGTGTGAGCATCTTGCCTCCCGCGGGTGAATTCCTCAGGACGAAGCAGAATAGCGCAATCAGGAGGCGCGCGCATTCGGCTCAAACAGCCGCGCATCCCGGATCGGAACCTATCGAAGGATCACGTGTTTGGGAATCGCGTGTTTGGGGATCACGCATGTGGAGATCGCGCGTTAGGCTTTCGGACGGCTTGCGCGGCAGGCCACCGGCAGGCCGGCGGCCCGCTGGTTTTTGATTCTCGCCACTCGGTAAGCTATGGTTTCTGAGGAAGCACCTTCGATGCGCGCTGCGGAACTGATTGCTCCTTTTACATTCCGGCTGACGGAGATGCCGATTGAAGATCCCGGACCGGGGGAAGTGCAGGTGCGGGTCGAGTCGGTCGGCGTCTGCGGCTCCGATCTGCATGCTTACGCTGAGGGCGCGGTCGGCGGCACTCCCAATGTCTATCCCATGCTGCTCGGGCACGAGCCTGCAGGAAGGATCGTGAAGAGGGGCGCCGGCGTCACGGGACTCGCGGCGGGCGACCGCGGGGCGCTTGAGCCCGCTTTGTATTGCTACCACTGCGAGTTCTGCTTGAGTGGGCATCACAATGTATGCGCGAACCTCCGCTTTTTGAGCAATCCGCACTATCCCGGTTTTTTCCGTGAACTGGTGAATCTGCCGGTGGCCAACTTTTGCCCCATTCCAGCGGGGATGTCGTTCGACGAAGCGGCGCTGGCCGAGCCTCTGGCGGTTGCCGTGCATTCTCTCCGCCTGGCCTCGATCCGGGCGGGCGAAGCCGTCGCGGTCATCGGCGCGGGACCCATCGGTCTTTTGACGATCGCTGCGCTGCGTGCCGCCCAGGCGGGGCGAATCTGGGCGGTGGAACCGCTGGCGCACCGCCGCGAGTTGGCGCAGGGGATGGGCGCGGACGCCGCAGTCGAGCCTGGAGAAGCTGCCGAGGAAATCCTGAGCCGCACAGCGCAGCGCGGCGTGGACTGCGCCATCGACTGCGCGGCCAAGGAAGACACCACCAGCCAAGCCATTCAATTGACCCGCAATGCGGGCCGCGTGGCGTTGACCGGCATTCATGCAAGCGCTTCGGTGACCATGGACGGGTCGGCGATGAGACGCAAGGAACTGACTCTTTTCAACGTGCGCCGGTCGAACCACGAGACCGAAGAGGCCCTGGAGTTGCTCCACGCTCACCCAAGCTGGTTTCGGCCGCTGCTGACGCACACCCGGGCGATGGAATGCATCGATGAGGCGTTCGCTATAGCCAGCGAGTACCGCGACGGCGTGGGGAAGATGATGGTGAGGCCCTAGCGTCTAATTGCGTAAGTTAACGATAGTGTTTCTCAACTGCGAGCCCTTGACTTCGCGTTTGCGCCAGACGAACGGTTTGGCGGAAGGGCCGTAAGCGGCGACGAAGTCTTCGATGGCCTGGCGCAGTTGGTCTACATCCTGAAAGGAAGCTCCGCGCAGCGCCTTGCGGCTCAGGATTCCGAA
>JASHUH010000288.1 GCA_030040115.1 Acidobacteriaceae bacterium
CAGCCCACCGCCGAACCGAGGACCTACCCGCCGGGCAGGCCGTTGTCGCGCCTTCTCAGGATTCCACCGCGCCGCAACTCGTCATCATCGACACCGATATCGGCGACGACATCGACGACGCCTTCGCCGTGGCGCTGGCGCTGCGTAGTCCTGAGGTCCATCTCCTGGGCATCACCACCGAGTTTGGCGATACGAACCTGCGCGCACGCCTTCTCGACCGCTATTTGCATGCCGTGCGCCGCACCGGCATCCCCGTCGCGGCAGGCGTGCACACGCGGCATCGGGGCGTCTTTACCCAGGCGGAGTACGGCCGCCAGCAGCCGTCTCGCCGCTATGCGGATGCCGTCGGCTTCCTCCTCAACCAGATCCGCGCCCATCCCGGCCAGATCACCCTCATCGCCATCGGACCGCTTTTCAATGTGCAGGCGGCCATCGCGCGCGATCCGGCGACCTTTCGTGAGCTCAAGCGCGTGGTCATGATGGGCGGCAGTATCTACCGCGGCTACGATGACGCGAAGACGGGCGCGCATCGGCCTCCCGACGCTGAGTGGAATGTCCGCTGCGATCCAGCGGGGGGGCGCGCGCTGCTCGGTTCCGGCGTGCCGGTTTACATGATGCCGCTTGATTCGACCCAGATCCATTTCGGGCCGCCGGAGCTCGATACCGTCCTCCGCCATGGCTCGGCCCTCACCAATCAGTTGGCGATCCTTTACGAGGAGTGGTCGGCCTCCACCGGCCACTCCACGCCGACCCTCTTCGATCCAGTCACGGTGGCCTTTGTCCTCCGCCCGGAGCTGTGCCCCGTGTCTCCCCTTGCCCTGCGGGTGGATAAACGAGGAAATACGCTTCCCGTCAAATCCTCGGCAAATGCGTCTTCCGCTGCGGCCCCCAACGCCGAAGTCTGCTTGCAATCGGACGAGGCCGGCTTCCGGCAGCTTTTGCTGCGCCGGATTGCAGGCGATAACGAACCCTGAGGTCGAAAGGAAGACCGGACCGGCCCGCCAATTTCCGCCTGGCCCCATCGCCGCTTTTCAGCGCAATTCCCCCGCCATGTACGCCATAACCCTTCGAAAACCCATTGACAGCGATGAGGAGTTGGAGAAAAAATGGCCCGTCGAAGCGAAACGATCCGCTTCGCCCGAGTCCAGGGAGGGAATGTGAAAATCGCAATGATCATGAAACGAACGGCAGCCTTGGTGTTTTTGGGCGCGGGGCTGATGGTGGCCGGTTGCAAATCGAATCCGCCCCTCACCCCATCGGAAGCGCTGACCCAGATTCAGGCCAAGTACGATTCAACTTCGCCGCAACCGGTCACCATCACGTTGGGCAACGCCGGAATGGCCCAGGGCGTTTTGGACAAATACTGGGTGGAGACCAAGAGATATCCGAACGGCTATTGGGGGGATTTCACCTTGACGCCCGATGGCAAAAAAGTGGTCAAGCTCGCCGACGGGGGCGACCTGATCCAGTGGCGGCCCGACAGCCCCGCCGATAAGCAGTTTACCGTCAATATAACGACGCTCGTCTCCAACCACCTCAAGGCCCTCGATGTAAACAACATTCAGAGCGACGGCACAGGCGGCATGACCGCCCAATATACCGAAGCCGTGAATCTCGACGGATTGCCCGGCCCTTTGCAGGACATCGCGCACGAGCCCGGCAACCAACTCACGACCCAGCGCACCGCCGATTTCACCTACGGGAACGGGAAGTGGGCGCTGCAATCGATCGAGTGACGCGCGCCATCGGGTTGCGGGTTTTTTAAGCGCCCGATGCGCGACGCGGAGAAAGAATGCGGGGATTGAACGGCGCCAATCCAATTTCTCAAAATATGCGCTCGTCAGGTCCCATCCTTGCGGCTTCTTCCGGCCGCAAGGATGGGAGTTTCCGCTCATTCGGCTCCTGGCCCTGACTGCCATTCCCGGCTAGGGCCGGCATTCCTCCCCAGGGGTGTATCCGTTTGACCCCAACAGGTTTTTCCTGTTAAAGTAAAAAGGTTCGCAAGAACGCGCCTTTCCGTGTGTGTGGAGCGTCTGGGCGCGTAGGATAGCCCGGTCCGGGTGGACCGGCCCCGAAGGTCAGGCGAAGCAAGCCAGCCGCATCAGTCTTGGAAGTTGCTCTCATCTTGCGGAGGGCAGCCGGGGCCCCCAGCGACAGATTTTCGTCGATGGGGTGGAGAAACAAATCGCATCGGCGCCCGCGCGTTCCCCACCTGGAGGGCTATGCGGGCCGGAAACGGCGAAACGGAGTTGGCTTTGCCCGAGTCATCGGGCGAACGACCGGCCACCGTCCCGGTTCTCGTCTGAGATTGGACAAAGACAGACGCGAAGCAGCAACCACAGCGCCTCTGTGCGCGTGGACGGGTGCTTCGACGCCTGTCCAAAGCCAGAGCGGTCCGAAGGACGCGCGCGGCTGGCGAAATAAGAAGTTCGGCTTGAATCGCAAGGAGCTTGGTTTTGCCTACGTTTAATCAGCTTGTCCGCAAAGGGCGCACCGCCCCCCGTTACAAGACGGCGTCGCCGGCTTTGCAGGCTTCGCCGCAGAGGCGCGGGGTTTGCACGCGCGTGTACACCCAAACACCGAAAAAGCCGAACTCGGCCCTCCGCAAAGTGGCTCGCGTTCGGCTCACGAATGGCATCGAGGTCACCACCTACATTCCGGGCATCGGCCATAACCTGCAGGAGCACTCCATCGTGCTCATCCGCGGCGGCCGCGTCAAGGACTTGCCCGGCGTTCGCTATCACGTGGTGCGTGGAACGCTCGATTCGGTGGGCGTGGCCAACCGCAACCAGGGCCGGTCGAAATATGGGGCCAAGCGCGCCAAGGGCGGCCCCGCGAAGGGCGGCAAGAAGTAAAGGCGAGCTCTCAGCTTGGGCGGTGATCGTTTGAGCCGGATGATGAGGCAGGCGCGAGCAGGATGAAACTGAAAGCTGAAAGCTGAAAGCTGTTTTTGAGGATTTATGCCAAGAAAAGGGCACATTGCCAAGCGGGAGGTGGCGCCGGATCCGGTCTATGGGTCCACGCTGGTCACCAAGTTTGTCAATTCCATGATGTGGGGCGGCAAAAAGTCGACCGCCCAGGCCATCTTTTACCAGGCCATGAAAAACCTTGAGGAAAGAGGTGGGGGCGACGACGCGCTCAAGCTCTTTAAGAAGGCGGTCGAGAACTGCAAGCCGCTGCTCGAGGTCAAGACCCGCCGCGTCGGCGGCGCCAACTACCAGGTGCCCATCGAAGTCAACCCCGACCGGCGCACCTCGCTCGCCATTCGTTGGCTCATTACCTACGGCCGCAGCCGCGGCGAAAAGGGCATGACCGACAAGCTGTCCAATGAGTTGCTCGACGCGGCCAACGGGCGGGGCGCGGCCATGAAGAAGAAGGAAGACGTTCACCGCATGGCTGAAGCCAACAAGGCTTTCGCCCATTACCGCTGGTAGCCGCAGTTTACTGATCACAGATCACTGGCAATTAACCGCGGGACTGGGAAGCGCCCGCAAAGGATTTACCGTGGCACGCACTATTCCGCTGCATCGTTGCCGGAACAT
>JASHUH010000289.1 GCA_030040115.1 Acidobacteriaceae bacterium
GATGTCAGCGCAGCAAGCAGACGGCCCGCTCCGAGCGCTACGCTGACAGCGACCAGCGCGAGATCGGCAAGGTTGCCGGAGGGGCGGAGCGTATCGGCGACCAGCCTGCCGGCCCACACGAAGACGCAGTTTTCGTTGCCGGACTCGAAGAAGAGGAGAATGCCGAAGATCCACAGAGCTGGCTGCCGGAGAGCGGCGAGCAGGACGCTGAGCGGTTCGCCTGCGCGCAGGCCGCGTGGAAATTTGAGCGGCAGCATCAACAGCAGGATCGCCGCCGGCGCAGCCGCAAGGATCCGCAGGAGGACGGCAGGGGAGAGCGTGCCCTGGGCAGCCGAAAACAGCAATGGCGCGGCGATGGCTCCCAAGCTGAAGGAGAAGCCGAGAAGGTTCAGCGCCGACGCCCGGCTGGAGGCGCGAAGCACAGAAACCAGCGCATTGGTGACCGTGTTCAGGATGCCGCCTCCAAAGCCATAGGCCAAAGCGGCCACGGCCAGCGACGGCCATGACGAGAGCGACGGCAGAACGGCCATTGCGCTGGCGATCAGGGCGAGGGAGAGCATCAACACCGGCTTCGGACCTGCCTTGTCGAACACCGGTCCGACGAGAACAGTCGCCGCAAGGATGCCGGCGAGCGGCAGCGATCCCAGGCTGCCGGCATGGGCGGCGCTGACGCGCATCGCGGGTAACAGCGACCCCATAAGCAGCAGTACGATGCCGAAGATAAACATGCAGGCATGGACGAACCATATCTGGGCGCGGGTTGCGACGGCGGCAGGCGGCGCAGCTGAGGTGTGATCTGGGTTCGGCGGAGACTCGTGGCCGAGCACGCTCATGACCGCTCCCGGTTGAAGCAGAGATGCGCCATGCCGAGCAGCGGCGCGCGATCACCCAGGCTGCTGCGAACCACGCGTACCTGGCGCCCAGCAATCGGCTGCGCCCATTGCCGTATGGCGCTGCGGGCGGGGACGAGCAGCAGGGTCCCCGCGGCTGCCAGGCCTCCGCCGATCATGACCAAGCGTGGATTGAGGATATCGACGATCGCTGCCAGTGCGACTCCCAGCGCGCGGCCCGCATCTTCAAGCAGGCGTATTGCCCTGGGGTCACCCGAGCGGGCCAGCGCGACAATCTGCTCGGTGTGTACCTGCCTGCCGAAAAGGCGCCGCCCCGCGTGCGCGATTCCCGGTCCTGCGGCATGGAATTCGAGACATCCTTTCGCCCTGTACTGGGGCAGATGTTTTTCGCGTACGGGCAGCCAGCCGGCGCACCCCGAGAGCCCGCCGTGCCCGCGGAGGAGATGACCACCGCTGACGATTCCCGCGCCGATGCCTGTGCCGACGGCGACGAAGACCACGTCTCCGCAGTTCTGCGCCCGGCCCTTCCAGCGCTCGCCCAGTACGCAGGCGTTGCGGTCGCTTTCCACCACGATGGGCAGCCCAAGGCGCTCGCGGAGCATGCGGGCGAGCGGAGTGCGCCGCCATCCGCGGACGTTCGGAGCCCAGACGGTTCCGTCGCTGCGGACCAGGCCGGGAACGGCCACTCCCGCGGCATCCACGCCGTCCCGCGGAAGTTCGGAGAGAAGGTCCGCAATCGCGTCCACCACACGAGCGCCGCCCGCGGCCGGCGTAGGGGTATGCAGTCGGTGCGTGAGGACACCGCAAGAGCTGACGCGCGCAGCCGCAATCTTGCTGCCGCCGAGATCGGCCACCAGTGCAAAGCCTTCCCCGCTCACTGGCGCTCCACACCGATCACGCGAAATTCCCAGTTCAGTTGGGCCATCATGATCTCTCCTGGATGAACTCTTCGTAGGCCTGGAAGACCTTCTGATTGTGGTCAGGGGGCAGCCCCACGTTGGGCGAAACGAACGTCGGAGGCATGACCCCGGCTTGGACCAGGAGAGCCCCCGTTTCGGCCACCAGCGACATGGCGATCGACACCCCTGCGATGGTGGAACCGGCCGCAAATCTTTCCGCGATGCCTTCGACGGCGATCAGCGCGTCTTCCGGCGGCACGCAGTTGTCGACGGCGATGTCTGATACATCCATCAGCATTTTGCCGCTGGAGTGCTTCGCCTTGCGCGCCTTCTGGTTCTGGTGCGACGAAACGGAGACCACCGTCAAGCCACGTTTCGCGGCTTCGATTCCCATCTCCACCGGAGCGGCGTTGAGGCCGCCATGCGAAAAGACCAGCATGCAGTCGCCCTTCCGAAGGCGGTAGCTTTGCAGCACGACGGCAACATAGCCCTCGCGCTGCTCCAGCCAAAGCAGTTCTCTCGCGCCGCCGGGACCGACGACGTTGAACCACATCAGACGGGGGTCGTAGATAGGCCGGAAGCCGACAAAGCTGCCATAACGCGGAAAGATGTCGAGAACGGGAATGACAGAATGGCCGCTGCCGAAGATAAAAACCCGGCCCTCGGCCTGAATGGTTCGGGCAAACGCCCGCGCTGCTGCTGCGATTTTGTCGCCCTGGGTGGTGCGGATAGCGCGCAGTATCTCTCCCACACGCTCCAGATATTCCTCATACGCCATAGAAGATTGTCTCCTGATCAAGGCCGTATCCTAATCTTATGGTGCCGCATACGACAATCGGGGATAAAACATGGAACATACGCGACGCGACTTTCTTCTAGCGGCGGGCGCGAGCACGGCGGCGATAGACGCACGGTTGTGGGCCAGCCGGGAGGCGAAGGCGCCATTACTTTCAAGGGACTATTAGGGGCGCAGCGCGTTGTCATCATCTGTTAACACAACGGCTATAGGTTTCCAACTTTCAAGTCCCCGACCCCTGCAAGCCGACAATTTATTAGTTCCCACA
>JASHUH010000290.1 GCA_030040115.1 Acidobacteriaceae bacterium
GAGACCAAAGGCTCGCCGCACAAGTTCGACAAGCCCGGCAAACTGGCCATGGCCAATGCGGGTCCCAACACCAACGGCAGCCAGTTTTTTATCACCGTGGCACCCACGCCCTGGCTGACCGGCAAGCACACCATTTTTGGCGAAGTGGTGGAGGGCCAGGAGACAGTGGTGAAAATCTCCAAAGTTCCGCGTAGCGCGCAGGATAAGCCGCACCAGCCGGTGGTGCTGGAGTCGGTGCTGATTGAGCGGGTGGCGTAGAAAACGAGGCAGCTCATGATAGAGAGACCCGCGGAATCGGTGCAGAAGGCGGGGTTCAGCGACTATCTGGCCGCGGAGCGCACTCTTCTTGTGTGGATTCGTACGGGGCTGGCCCTGATGGGCTTCGGCTTTGTTGTGGCGCGGTTTGGGCTTTTCCTCGAGGAGATACGGGGATTCCGCGCAGCGGCCTCGGAACAGGGCTACGGGTTCTCCCTGTGGTTTGGCACGGCGCTGATTGGGGCGGGCGTGATCTTAAACATTTTCGCCGGCTCTCATCATATGAGAACGGTGCGCATGTTGGACAGCGGAGAGGTTCCGCGCGGCCATCACACGGTGCTGGGGGTGATGGTGGCGTTCCTTTTGGCCGCAATTGGGCTGACGATGGCGGTCTATCTGGTTTCAATCCGAAGGTGAAGCTTTCGGCTGAACACCAAAGAAAGCTAGAGGTGCATATGGTGGAGAGCGCTCATAATTCGCCCGATTATTTGCGCGCGCGGCACGACGTGCCGCAGGAACTGATGGCGAGCCTGGGGGCGGTCGAAGAGTTGGCGACCAAGGCGGCCGAGTAGCGCGGGGCTCGGCGGCATCGCGATCAACAGGCGTTTTTGTTTCGCCCGGCGATGAATTGGAGATGATTGGGGGCTTTAGTCCGGTGGGCGGCAAAGGGTCAGGATTGCTTCGCCGAAGCGCTCGACTTTAGCAGGGCCGATGCCAGCAATTTGAGATAACTGTTGTGGGTTGGTTGGCCGGGCTTGGGCGACGGCAGCCAAGGCGCGGTCGTAGAGCACCACGCAGGCGGGGACGCCGAGCCGCTTGGCTTCCGTGGCGCGCCAGTCGCGCAGCTTGGCTTCAATGCTCTGCGCCAGCGCTTGTTCCTCCGGCGTGGCCGGGTGGAATTCGGATCGAGGCGCTGGCGTCTTTGCCGGCTTCGGGTCCTCGTGAACGAGCTTGGGTCGGGTCAGTTTGGGCTTTTTTGAGCGCATCCATGGATCGGACGGGGGATCGAACCGGCCGCCAAACTCGTCGGCCACGCCGTCGCCGATAAGGAGCGGCAGAGGAATAGACTGGCGGACTTCGAGGCCGAGCGCGCTGAGGCGTACTTTGCGAAAGGGAATGACCTCGCCGTTTTTCTCGAACTCGGCTGACTCGATTTCGATCAAGGCTGCGCGCGCCATGGCGTCGAGCAGGGCTTCAAAGTCGCTGCGGCTGAGGCGGCCCACCAGATCGAGATTGCGCTGCAACGTGCCGGCGGCTTTGTAGTCGACAGGGCGCAGCTCATCGATGATCGATTGAACGATGTCGCGCTCGAGGGCAGTGGCTCTGCGGAATTGGCGCAGCACGGCGCCGGCGGAGTCGCAAATATCGCATTTGCCGCAGGGGCGGTTGGCGTCTTCGAGATCGCCGAAATGGCGCACCAGCGCCGACATGCGGCACTCGCTCGAAACGGTGTAGCGCAGGACTTTTTCGAACTGCTCGGCGCGATACCGCGCCTGAATCGCATAGGTCTTTTTCCATCCCGGGCCGCCGCGCGTCACGCTGCCACCAAAATCGACGCGCGCGCCGCCGTGGATTTGCAGCTTTTCAAGCGCCTTATCGAACTCCTCTTCGCCGAGCTTCGAAGCGGCGCGCAAGTCGTTTGCATTTTGCGGCTCCTCGGTGAGGGCCTCATAGACTTCGCTTAAGGATTCAATAGGAGGGTAATCGCGGTTGAGGAAAAAATCGTGAGTGCGCTGGTCGGCGTAGCTATGCATAAGGAAGGTGCGGCTGAGGGCGGCGTCGCGCCCGGCGCGGCCGATTTCCTGGTAATAGCCCTCGAGGGTGGCGGGCAGTCCGGCGTGAATGACGGTGCGGATGTTGGCCTTGTCAATGCCCATGCCGAAAGCGATGGTGGCGACGACCACTTCGAGTTCGCCGGCTTGAAACGCGTTCTGCACGCGCTCGCGCGTTTCGGCGTCGAGACCGGCGTGGTACGCCGCGGCGGGAATAGCGCGGGAAAGCTCTACGGCGAGATGCTCGGACTGCTTGCGCGACGGGGCGTAGACGATGGCCGGGCGGCGCGCTGGTTCGAGCAAAAGCCGGAAGATGGCGGTGGCGCGATCCGGCTGCGGAATTTCCACTACTTCGATGGCGAGGTTCTCGCGCCGGAAACCATGAATGAATTTGGCCGGATTGACCATGCCGAGCTGAGCCAGGATGTCGGCCTGCACGGTGGGCGTGGCCGTGGCGGTCATGGTCAAAACCGGTGCGGGATCGGGCGCGCCGCGTAAGGCAGGCAGGTACTGGCCCAACATGCGGTAGTCGGGGCGGAAGTCGTGACCCCAATGCGAGATGCAGTGGGCTTCGTCGATCGCGATGAGGGCCAGCTTGCGTTTGGCCAGCATCTCAGGAAAGCCGCGCACGCGCAGCCGCTCTGGCGCGATGAAGAGAAACTGCAAGGCGCCCTGAAGATACTCGACACAGGCCTGGCGGGCGACGGCGCGCGGGAGGCCGGAGTGGATACGCGCCACACGCAGGCCCAACGCGGCCAGCTTGGCCACCTGGTCTTCCATGAGGGAGATGAGGGGCGAGATGACCAGCGCCGTGCCGCCGCGCGCCAGGGCCGGCAACTGGTAGCAGAGCGATTTGCCCGCACCGGTGGGCATGACCAACAAGAGATCCCGGCCGGCGATGGCGGTGCGGCAAATTTGTTCCTGGTTGGCGCGAAAGCTGGCGAAGCCGAAGACGGAGTGGAGCAGTTCGGCAGGCTGGACGGATTGGGATGAAGTCGGCAAGGACGATCGGGCACGCGAAAACGTCCGCTGCCTTCAGTCTATAGAACGCCGTTGGCAGTCTTCCTGGCCGAAGGCGGCCTTGGACGAGGTTTGGGATTGGCCGTAAGCCAGCGCAGCCGGAACCAACAAAGGGGGAACAAGGGACCGAGGGAACCATAAGCCAGGGTTTTGGACATCGCTCAAGGATGCGCGCTTGTGGGCAGTTTCAGCAGACTGGGGCGATCGATCATATTGCCATCGAGGATCAGCGTGGAGATGCGCCGCGCATTCCAGATGTCGACGCTCGGGTCGCCATCGACTACCAGGATGTCAGCGCGGCGGCCGGGAGCGATTTGGCCGATATCGTTCCAGCCGAACTGGAGCGCGTAATTATTAGTGGCGGCGGCCAAAGCCTCGCGGGCAGAGAGCCCCATGCGGACCAACAGCTCCAACTCTGTGTGCAGCGAGATGCCGGGCATTGTGCCCATGGCGTCTGCGCCGGAGCCGGCGAGGTAATGAGGAAACGCGGAAAAAATGGTCTCGTTGATGCGCCACAAGCGCATGGCGGCCTGATCGGCCTTCTTTTGCTGCTCGGCTTCTAGCCATCGCTGCGCCGCGGCGGGCAAGTGGCGCGCCCAGGAGGGCAGCGGATAATCCATTTCGCCGGTGGCAGGGTTGGTGGGATGATACATGCGGCGCGGGTCGAGTAGCGCCGCGGCCGGTTCCTTCCATAAATTGCGATGGTCGGGCAGTTCGACGTAATGAAGGCTGAACGTGGGCATGAGCGCGGTGCGGTTGGCAGCCAGAAAATGGGCATAGCTACGCAGGCGTGCATCGGTGGGAGGGATGTGCTGAGAATAATCGAAGGCCGTGACCGCGGCCGGTCCCTCCGGTTCAGTGACGAGCGGGGTTTGCAGCTCGTCGGGCAGAACGCCGAGGATGTAGTAATTCATGTGCAGCAGCGCATCGACGCCCGCGTCGATGGCGACGCGGTAGGGCGTGGCCACAAAATCGCCGTAGGTGATCAGATGCATTTCGTGGGCGCGCTCGATGATCCATTGGGCATTGGCGGCGGTGACGGTGGGGCCGAGAAAGAGCACGCGTGTTCCCAGTTTGGCCGTGTCCACCATCTGGATGGCCGTGTCTTGCGGGCTGAGCTCGACCGGGTGCGCGCCGGCGCGCAACTTGCCGACCCATTCCGGCCGGCGGGCCAGCAGGCTCCAATTATCGGTGACGCCGATAGAATCGATGGGGTAGATTTGCGGGCTGGGGTGGGCGCCGAAATCGATAAAGCCGCGCTCGGCGTCGGCGCGTGCCACCACGGTGGTGACACCCATATAGAGGTTGGCGTTGGCCTGAGCTTGGGAGTTCATGCCGGCAAAGCCGTCAATGAGACCGGGGATGAGAAACTTGCCGGTGCAATCGATGACCTGCGCACCCGTCGGAACGGGGAGCTGGCTGGCAGGGCCGACTGCGGTAATTTGGCCGTTGACGACGATCACCACCGCATTTTGCAGGTCGTTGGCGGAGTCGCCCCACTGGGTGACATCAACCACGGTTCCGCCGCTCAGAACCAAGGGTACGGGCGCTGGGGCGGGAACCTCCGGTGGCGGGGCTTGCGCCTGCGCCCCAGCGAGAGCGCACGCCAAGGCGAAATGAAACAAGCCAACCACGCAAAACCGGGAGAATCGCATAAAGACAGTCTGATGTGGATTGTCGCACAGCATTTTCAGGAAAATGGCCCCAGGGCAATACGCCTTCCACCCGGTTGGATGTCAGTTTTTGGGCCGAAATTAAGACAGGGAGAAGTGCTGCGCCAGTGGCCGGAACTCTTTGGGAAGGGCGATAGCGGGAACGATCGGTTGGATGCGGGACAGAACCTCGGCCGGCGTAAGGCAAATGCCGGGGTGGGGCGCTTGCCGTTTAGCCAGAAGAGAAGCGCCCGGGGCGAGAATATCACCGGTTGCCCGAGTGCTCGGGTGAATGCCATGCTCAAGGAATGGGAAACAAAAGATGGCTTGGGGCGGCCGCGATGCTGGCGATGGTCTGTTCCCCGGCGGGTTGGGCGCAAGATAAGGGATGCTGGCGCGCGGCGAGTTCCACGGCCACGGCTATCACGGGCGATATTGCGATTGCAAACAACAAGATCACGATCGACTTCGCCACATTCACGCTGGCGCCGATTCGCGCCTTAACGGCGGCGGAAGTCGGCGCGGCGTTTAACGCGGACGTGAACGCGCCCGGAAACGGATATCTTTACCGGCTGAATGTGCCGGCCGGCCGGCGATTCATGCACCACAACACGCTCTGCGGAACCGAAGATACGCAGTGGCTGGCGACGTATGTGGAGGGCCGGAGCCTGCAGGCAGCTTTTTTCTCCGGGCCGAACCTGCCCGTGTTCACGCTCGATGCGCTGGAGAATTCGATGGACCGCTGCGGCACGTTCACCTACGCGCGTTGAGCGCGGCGAGCCTTTGTTCCCCATCCTTGCCGCGCCCGGAGGGCTACGGCGCGGATGGGGTCTGCGGTGGAAAGAGGGCTGAAAAACCTCGCTCTGAAGATGGACGCAGGGTTTAACGTTGCGCCGGCGGGTTGGCGTGGGCGATTTGTCCAGCTCCGCCGTGGCGGATATTGAAGCTATACGCGATGCCGGAGGAAAAGATGGGATAAACGCGGAGCGGGTTGACATCTTTCTGGTATTTGGCGATCTGCGCCTGGAGATTGGAATCCAGCGAGGAATAGCCCACTACGTTCTGGCAAAAGCCGCCTTGGGGAGTGCTGCAGACCTGACCGGAAGTGAGGGCAAGATTGACCGTGGGGGCGCCAACCATAGCCGCGCCTATCTCGACGGGAAACGACCAGTGGCCGCCGCGGCGCGAGATCATATTGCCCCAGCCGGTGGTGATGGTGAAGGCCGGACGTTGCGCATGCAGAATTAGGCTGCCCGCGCCGGTGACGGGTTTGCTGGCGGACGAGTAGTAGGTGGTGTTGTTGAGGGTGAACGATGTGCCGCCATTGGCGATAATCGTGGCGCTGAGAGCGTTTCCGTTGTGGAAGAGCAGGCCGGGACTGAGCCGGAAACCGTGATTAGGGAAGAGATAAAAATCGACCGCAGCGCCGGCGGTCGACAGGTTCAATTTTCCGTCGAGGTTAAAGCCGCTGACGTTGATGTTGTTTAGCGAGTAATTGAAGAAGTTGCCGACGCCGCGGATGTTCATGTACCGGCTGGTGTTAATGGCGGCCTGCAGGTTGACGCCCAAGGCCGAGAAACCACCGCCCACGGCAATGCGCGAATAGGGTCTGAGAGCCGGTGTGGGCCTGATGGGCTGGCTGGGAATAATCGCGGGGCCGGCTCCGTTCATGCTTGAAGAGGACGAATCAGCCAGCGAGGGGTTGACCAGGGCCGGGGTGGATTGCGCCAGCAACGAAAAAGGCGCAACAACGAAGAGGAACGTCAGGCAAGAGACGGGCAGTTTCACGATTAAGCCTCCAAAGCCTCACAACTTCCCAAACGTTGGCTTCATCGCAATTTGGGCGGGGATGACCCTTGCGAAAAGCGGACTACGACTCCGCGCCACGACAAGCAGGGTCACGTGAGAAGTGGGATTGAGGATAATCTAGCAGCGATGGAGCGCCACCGCAAGACGTGATGGTTACTTAGGTGTCATTGCGTAGGACAGTCCGGGTTTGCCTGCCCGAGGCCGCTCACTGCGCAGGGGCGTATGGCGCGCCGGATGATCAGCGGCGGACAAAACGCCGGGGCGCAGGTGGGCGGGATGTGATAATTTCAGCCGATGGCGGATGACCATTGGGACCCGGGCCGAATCGACGCACTGCGTCAGCGCTTGCTCGGCTGGTATGCGACCTCTCGCCGCGATTTACCGTGGCGATGGAGCCGCGACCCTTACGCCATCTGGGTTTCGGAGATCATGCTCCAGCAGACGCGCGTGGCCGTGGTGGTGGAGCGCTATCAAGCTTTTTTGCAGCGGTTTCCCACGCTGCTGGCGCTGGCGCTTGCGCCTGAGCAGGAAGTGTTGGCGATGTGGAGCGGTTTGGGCTATTACCGGCGTGCGCGCATGCTGCACAAGGCGGCGCGGTTTGTGGCCGACCGGCTCAAGGGCAATCTTCCCGCCACCGCGGAAGAGCTCCGGGTGCTTCCCGGCATTGGCGCGTATACGGCATCCGCTATCGCCAGCATTGCGCATGGTGAGCGCGTCGCGGTGGTGGACGGAAACGTGGAGCGGGTGCTGTGCCGGGTGGAGGGATGGGACGCGGAAAGCCGCAAGGGCGGCGCGGCCCTTAAGCGGAGGGTTGACGCATTGGCCGCGCAGATATTAGATCCGCTGCGGCCAGGCGACTTCAACCAGGCGCTGATGGAATTGGGAGCGACGGTGTGCCTGCCGCGCAAACCCCTGTGCTTGACGTGTCCTCTGGCGGCAGACTGCACCACGCGTGGCGAACACAAAACGGCTCCCCGGCCGCGGATGCTGAGCCGGGAAATTGCGCGCGCCCTATGCGTACGCAAGGCTTTCGACGCGCCTGGCGCCCAGAAAAAAGACGGCGCCGAGGTGTTGCTGGAACGTCGGCCAGTGGAGCTGACGGTGATGCCGGGGATGTGGGAGTTGCCCGCGTTGCGCGAGGCGACGGTTCCCGAGCGCGAGTTGCTGATGACTGTTCGCCACGCCATCATGCAGGTGAATTATTACGTGCGGGTGTGCAGCGTGGGCGAGAAAGACGTGGATGCGTTAACGGTGGTGGGCGGAGAACGGCGCTGGATGCTGCTAGCCGAAGCGGCGCAGACCGCTCTCACCGGATTGACGCGCAAGGTGCTGGCGCGCGCGCATCTGCTGCCTGCGCCCCTTGATGGCTCTCTTGGTGGCGCTCTTGCCCGGCGGCCCGGCAAAGACGTAGCCTGAATGCGGATTTCTGCTTCTCAAAAACTTCCATCGCAAGTCGATTGATTCCGGGAGAATCCATGCACCGCAAGCTGGCGTTATTGATGTTTTTTTTCGTTTTGGCCGCGACCCATGGGCGGCCCCAGCAAGTGGAGGGCAAGCTTGTACCTGAAATTACCGGATTGCCTCCGGCGGCGCGCGCTGCGGCAGCGGCGATCGATCCTGAAAAAATCCGCGCCCATGTGCGCTTTCTTTCTCTGGATTTGCTCGAGGGCCGCGGCCCCGGCACGCGCGGAGGCGAACTGGCCGCCGAGTACATGGCGACGCAGTTTGCGCTGGCGGGGTTAAAGCCGGCCGGCGATGACGGAACATATTTCCAGCGCGTTCCGCTCTACGCCGTTCACACGGTGGAAGATAAGAACAAGTTTTCGTTTGTGGGGGCATCGGGCGAGACGGCAGACCTGCAATATGGGACGGAGATTGTGGCCAAGGACGAAACCGGACAGGCCACAGCCGACATCGATGCGCCGATTGTGTTTGTGGGCTACGGGATCGATGCGCCCGAATACCACTGGAACGACTATGCCGGAGTGGATTTGAAGGGCAAAGTGGCGCTGGTGATTGTGAACGAGCCGCCCTCGAACGACCCCAATTTCTTCAAGGGCAAAGCGCTCACCTATTACGGCCGGTGGACGTACAAATATGAAGAAGCAGCGCGGCGCGGCGCGGTGGGCGTGCTGGTCATCCATCGCACCGACTTGGCGAGTTATGGGTGGGGGGTGGTGCGGAACTCGCAGGCGACGGAGAAGAGTTTTCTTGTCGGCGATCCCACCGCTACCCTGCGGGCCGCGGCTTGGATTCAGCACGACGTGGCGCAACGGCTGCTGACGCTGGCGGGGCTGGGCAATCTCGACCAGGCCATTGATCGCGCCGGACAACGCGGATTTCATGCTGTGCAGCTCCCGGTCAGATTGCAGGCGCACATCGAGAGCCGCGTGCGACGCTACGTGAGCTCGAATGTGGTGGGCTATGTGCCCGGCGCAAGCCCGGAGAACCAGGCGGTTCTTTACACCGCGCATTACGATCACCTGGGCATCGATCCCAACACCCAGGGCGACAACATTTACAACGGGGCGGCCGATAACGGCACCGGCTGCGGCATCTTGCTGGAGCTGGCGCGCGCCTATGCGCAGTCTGCGGTTCGGCCGCCGCACGCGGTTTATTTTGCGTCCGTCACCGCCGAGGAGCAGGGCCTGCTCGGGTCCGAATATCTGGGCATGCATCCGCCTGTGCCGGCGGGGCAGATTACGCTGGATCTGAATTACGACATGTTGCTGCCCATCGGCATTCCCCGCTCGGTGAGCCTGGGCGGGGCCGAACGCATCGATTTCTGGCCGACCGTTCAACGGGTGGCCAAGGCATTCGATCTGGAGACGCTGCCCGACCCGGAACCGGGCGCCGGCAGCTATTATCGCTCCGATCATTTTTCGCTGGCGCGCGTGGGCATTCCGGCGTTCAGCGTGGATCAGGGCGAGTTATTCGAGGGCCACGATGCGGAGTGGGGCCACGCGCAGTTTGAGGATTACGAAGAGCACCACTACCATCAGCCATCCGACGAGTATCAGGCCGATTGGGATTTTCGCGGCAACGCCAAGCTGGCGCGCTTCGGATTTGTGCTGGGCTGGCTAGCCAGCGAGCAGGCAAAGCCGATCGAGTGGAAGCCGGGCGACGAGTTCGAAGCGGCGCGCAAAGCGAGCGAAGCCGACCGCTCGTCGAAATGAAATCGCGGCGCGAACCGGGCGTGCCCCAATGAGAGCTACATTGCGGGAAAAGAGCCTCTTTCTTGGGATCGCGCATCCTGATGCGTGGAATTGCTGCTATTCAATTTGTCGATTAGTAATAATCGGCACAGCTCATGAAGTAGCCGCAGTGCGTGCAGACCAGCTTGCAACGGCTGCTTGTCAGCCGGTGGCCGCAGGTGGGGCAAATCTCGGAATGGTGCTCGGCCCACTGCCTCTCAAGCGCAGCGTCGGGGGCGCCACTTTGTGAGATTTCGGTGGCGGATTTGGCGCCGGATTCAGAATTCGCATCGCGGGGCACCTCGGGCAGCATGCTCGACAGATTAGCATGGACTGAGGGGCCCTGCCGCGCGGCAAACCGGCAGATGCCCGAAGCATCATGAGCAAGGCGGCGCAACGATTCTCCCCGAAAGCCCGACGCCGCGAAACCCCAGAACAACACAAGAACCAGAATCCCCAAAGGAGGAACTATGGCAAGCAAGGCAAGTGCGGTTTGGACAGGCTCGCTCAAGGAAGGCAAAGGCACGATCTCGACAGCGACGGGCGTGCTGCACAACGCGAACTACTCATTCGCTACCAGGTTTGAAGGCGCCGCGAGCGGCACCACGCCGGAGGAGATGGTTGCGGCCGCTCACGCCAGTTGCTTTTCAATGGCCCTGGGCGCGCAACTGGGCGGGGCAGGATTCACTCCGGAAAAGATTGAGACTGAGGCCGCGGTCACACTGGCGAAGACCGATGGAGGCTTCGCGATTACAAAGATCGCACTCACATCGACTGCCAAAGTTCCCGGCGCCAGCAAGGAAGCCTTTGAGACGGCTGCCGCCAATGCCAAGACAGGCTGCCCGATTTCCAAGCTCTTCGCAAACAATACGGAGATCACGCTGGACGCCAAACTGGTGTGAGCCGCAGGGGCGCTACGCTGCACTCAGCCGCATGGACGCGAGGGCCGAGGCACTCGCGCCCCGGCGCGGGCGGTCTGATGGGGGTTTGACACTCGTTAACGCATTTGCGAGACTCAAAATTGCCGGCCTCTCAACACCCGGGATTGGGGGTGTCCGCGCCGAAGTGGCGGAATTGGCAGACGCGCATGGTTCAGGTCCATGTACTCGCAAGGGTGTGGGGGTTCGAGTCCCTTCTTCGGCACCAATCCTTTTAAAATCAATGACTTAGAATGGGCCTAATGGTCCGTTTTACTATTTTTTACTATTTGTTGGCGTCTGCTGGCACCTGTTGTCTGCCGCTGGCAAGCGCTGGCTCGCCTTCATTCCAGCCCATCTTCGCTTCCCTCAAACCACAGGAAGGAGCATGGGCTTGGCGAACAAGTCAGTAGTTCTCTATCAGTCCATCAAGATCGGTAACAAGTGGACACTTTATCCAGTGGACGAGGATTCCACACATTTCTCCGAGGGCCCGTTTTATGTCAGCTGGTACGACGGCAAGAAGAAACAGATGGACCCCGTCGGGCGCGATCCGAAGCAGGCATTGCGCATGGCACACCTCAAACGCGCTGCACTCGCGTTTGTTGCTGCCGGAGGCGAGATCAAGCGGGCCGACAACAAGAAGAATCTGGAATCCGCATATTTGGCGGCCGGCGGCGAGATCCTGCAGAGCGATCACAACAAGATTCTGGACTTCGCGTCTTTGGCAGTTAATGGCGAAATCCAGCAGAGCGACGATCACCCCTTCAATTGCGGCGAAAAGAGGCAAGTGCGCGAAGCCGTCAAAGAGTACCTGGCTGACTGCGATGATCGTCAGGGCAAATCCGGGTACGGCCTCGCTGTCCGGACGCCGGAGGCATATGAATACCGCCTCGGGTTCCTGACAGAGTTCAAACCGAAAGCGTACATGGACGAGGTGAATGAGGAATTCATCAAGGGCTTCCGCCGTTTTCTTCGCAACCACAAGAAGAACTCTCAGACCGCACGTGCTACAACATCATGCAGGCGGTGAGCACATTCCTTATCAGGAATGGCAACGGCGTGGCCAAGCCAATTCTCAAGGAGATGTCTTATCCTCCGACCGAAGTCATACCGTATGAAATCGCAGACATGGAGAAGTTCTTCGAAGCATGCAACGAAGAAGAAGAGCTGATCTTCAAGTTCTTTCTTCACTCGATGGCCCGCGAGATGGAAGTTGCGAATTGCGAAGTCCGCGACCTGA
>JASHUH010000291.1 GCA_030040115.1 Acidobacteriaceae bacterium
GTTCCTCCGCCGCACAGCACGGCGTATTTCTCGAGCGCACGCAAACCGGGGACTGTCTTGCGCGTGTCGAGCACGCGGGCGTGCGTTCCCTGGATGGCGTCGGCGTATTGGCGCGTCAACGTGGCGATACCGCTCAGGTGCTGCAGCAAATTCAGGATCACGCGCTCGCAACTGAGCAGCACGCGCGCATTGTGGCGAATCACCGCCAGCACCTGGCCGGCGTGGACGCGCACGCCGTCGAAGATCTCCGGATGGCTCACAACTTCAAAGCGGGTGTGCGCATGGGGACGGGGGTCGAGGCGCGCAAAAATTTCGAGAAAGCGCGGAATCGCGCCCAGCCCGGCGACGACCAACTCTTCGCGGGCGAGGATGGAGCCAACGGCGCGCAGGTTGGGGTCGATGACCAGGTTGGTGGTGGCGTCGCCGGCGGCCTTATCCTCCTGCAAGGCCTGCTCCAGCAAGGCGTCGATGCGGTGGCTTTTCCAGTCCATAGAAGCAGTGATCAGTGATCAGTTGTCAGTGATCGGTGATCGGTGGTCAGCGATCGGCGATCAGTTCGCAGCAGCTCAATCCCCAAAAACGTTGTCATCCTGAGCGGAGCGGATTGCGTTCTTTGCAACCCGCGCAGTCGAAAGATCTGCGGTTGTTCCTGCTCTGCCAATTTCGATAATGCCGGGCGCCCCATCCTTTCGCCGCACTTTGGCGAAAGGATGGGAGACCGCAAAAACCCAACTCATTCCTTCGGCAGCGCCTCCAGCGCTGCCCTCGCCTTTTCGAGCAGCAGGCTTGTCTCGGATTCCTGCTTCTTCAAGCCTTCGACGACGTGCGCCGGCGCCTTGGCCAAAAAGCCATTGTTGCCCAACTGACGCTCCGCGGCGGCTAAGCCTTTTTCATACTTAGCGATGTCGCGAGTCAAGCGCTCGCGCTCGGCGGTGACGTCGATCTGCTCTTCATGCACTAACGCTATGTCGGCAAAACCCAAGGATCGCCAATTTAAATCCGGGTCCTCAAGCGTAATGTGGTCATTGACGGTGAGTGTTGAAATTTTCGCAAGCTTTTGAACAATGTCGGCATTTTGATTGACCAAATCGACCGCGTTGGTGCCCAACTCTTGGACAGAACTGACAACGACAAGCAGTGGGACAAATCCTTGCTCAGGTATGTTTCGATTCTTTCGCTCTTCCCGAACGCCGCGAATTAGTCCTTGCAAAAAATGCATTCTTGGTAAATCGCGAAGATCAATCTTCTGATAGTGAGGCTGTGGATAATCGGCGAGTGCGATGGATTTCGCCGGTGGATTGTCGTCGTAGACGGCGTGCCAGATTTCTTCCGCAATAAACGGCATGAAGGGCGAAAGCAAACGCAAGGCGCACTCGAAAACCTGGAGGAGCGCGGCAAGGGCGGCCTTGGCCTGGGCCTTGTCCGCATTCTCTGAGAAATTGAGGCGCAGCTTGACGATTTCGAGATACCAGTCGCAGAAGCTGCCCCAAAAGAACTGATAGACCGTGCTGGCCGCCTCGTCGAAGCGGTAGGATTGAAGCTCCTCGCTAATCAATTGGGCCGTCAATTGCAGTTCAGCCACAATCCAGCGCGCTTCAAGCGGCGCGTCGGCGGCGACCGCCGGCATCGAGCCGAGCGCAGATGGATCGACCTTGATCCCAACCTCCGCCGCCTTGTCCAAATTCATGAAGATGAACCGCGCGGCGTTCCAGATCTTGTTGGCGAAGGCGCGGTAGCCTTCGGTCCTCGCCACGTTGAAGGCGATGTCCGTTCCCGGCGAGGCCATCGAGGCCAGTGTGAAGCGCACCGCATCGGTGCCGTACTTCTTCACGATCTCGATGGGGTCGATCACATTGCCCTTGGTCTTCGACATCTTCTCGCGGTTGGCGTCGCGGACCAGCGCGTGAATATAGACCTCGCGAAAAGGGACGGATTCGGCAAGCGGACGTGGGCGTCCGTCGGCGAGCGGAACGTCGCCCGCGAACCAGCAGCCCAGCATCATCATGCGCGCCACCCAGAAGAAGAGAATGTCGAAGCCGGTGACGAGCAGGCTGGTGGGGTAAAAGGCGTCGAAGTCGGCGCGGTTTTTGGAGGAAGCGGGCTTCCCTTCCTCAGGGGCTAAAGCCCCCTCCTCTGTGTTGCGATTTGCGTAAGGGCTGGAGCCCGTACCCTTCCTTTCACCGGTCGAAAGGTTCGGCCAGCCGAAGACCGACACCGGCAACAGGCCCGACGAAAACCAGGTGTCGAGTACGTCGGTTTCCTGGGTGATCTCCTCCGAGCCGCAGTGTGCGCAGGCGCTCGGATCTTCGCGCGTCACGGTGATCTTTTGACACGCGGCGCAATGCCACGCGGGAATGCGATGCCCCCACCACAACTGTCGCGAGATGCACCAGTCGTGGATGTTCTCCATCCAGTTGAGATAGGTTTTCTCGTACATTTCCGGCGTGAACCGGATGGCCTTCCTGCCGTTGGCGTCGGGCTTGACGGCCGCAATCGCCAGTTCCGCCAGAGACGCCCCGCGGCTCTCGGCCTTCTTATTGACGGCGATGAACCACTGCGTTGACAGCCGCGGCTCGACCACCGTCTTGCAGCGGTCACAATGGCCTACGTTGTGGGTGTAATCTTTAACACCGGCCAAAAGGCCCCGAGCTTCCAGGTCATGCACGATCTTTTTCCGCGCCGCAAAGCGGTCGAGCCCCGCATACGCGCCACCCGCAGCGTTGATGTGCGCGGTCTCGTCCATCACGTTGATCGAGGGCAGTTGATGCCGCTCGCCCAGCGCAAAGTCGTTGGGATCGTGAGCCGGGGTCACCTTCACCGCCCCGGTGCCGAACTCCCGGCTCACCCATTCGTCCAGAACGATGGGGATCTCGCGATTCATGAGAGGCAGGCGCAGCTTTTTGCCGTGCAGATGCAGGTAACGCTCGTCCTGGGGATGAACGGCGACGGCCGTGTCGCCCAGCATGGTTTCAGGCCGCGTTGTGGCCACGGTGATGAATTCGCCGCTATCTTTTCCCGCGGCATCCGACACCGGATAGCGAGTCTCCCAAAGGTGGCCCGTCTGCTCGTCGTACACCACTTCGAGGTCGCTGATGGCGGTCTGGCAGCGCGGGCACCAGTTGACGATGTATGCCCCGCGATAAATGAGCCCCTGCTCGTAGAGCCGCACAAAGGCCTCACGCACCGCGACCGAGCGTCGCTCGTCCATGGTGAAATATTCGCGGCTCCAGTCCACGGAAACGCCGAGGCGCTTCATCTGCTCAAGGATCGCCCCGCCGTAGTGGCGTTTCCACTCCCACACGCGCTCGATGAATTTTTCTCTGCCCAACTGCTGACGGGAACTGCCCTCCTCCGCCAACTGACGTTCCACCATCATCTGCGTGGCGATGCCGGCGTGGTCGGTTCCCGGGAGCCACAGGGCGCGGCGCCCGCTCATGCGCCGCCAGCGGGTCAGGATGTCCATCTCCGTCTGGTTCAGCATGTGGCCCATGTGCAGGCGGCCAGTGACGTTCGGCGGTGGCAACAAAATGATGAAGACCGGCTGGGCGCCGGAGCCGGACGCCGCTTCGCGGCCCGAAGTGGGATTCGCCGCGGGAGTCTCTACGGCGAACAGCTTCTCGCGGACCCAGTACGCAGCCCAGTGATCTTCGATAGCTGTGGGGTCGTAGGCTTTGGGCAGGTCGTGGGCCATGCGGTTGTTGGTAGTCCCTCGAAATGCGCGCCAAACCCATGCAAACCATGACTTTTGCGCAAAGAAGACTACCTCACAGGGTAGCAGATGCGGGCACGCCAATCCTCAGGCAGAGTCAGGGTTACGCCGGGAAACAAGTGCAGTGTCTCTCCCCTGCCAGCCGGCCCAAAAAGAAAACCGCACCGGAGGCGATGCGGCTTTCTCTTTGACTGAGGACTGATTGGGTCCTTAGAACGGGTTCAGCTTGCTCAACCCCTTCTTCTTTTTCTTTTTGCTGGAGGAGGTGCTGCTCAAATCGGGTTTCGGCGCCTTGGCTTTGGTGTTGGCGTTCGCGATGGGCTGGGGAGGCGGCGGAGTTTTGATGTCGTTTACCTGGATCGGCGCTTCGGTCGGTTTCTCGGTGGCGGGCAAAACGGTGTTTGTCGGTCCCACCGCCTTCACTAGGGCGTTGGGGTCGGATGCCGGCGCATTGGCTGGCGCGGCTTGGGCCGCCCCTGAAGGAGCGCTCACGATTTCCGCTCCAATGCCGGTGCCCGCGCCAGGTGCACCGGTGGCCAGCGGCGCCTGCGAAGGCTGGCCGGTGCGCGGCGGCTCATTGGCGCCCGTGGCGACCACCGGCGCAGCCGGTGCGGCCGGTTTGCCCGCCTGCACGGCGTCATTAAACAGGGCGACATTCTGGCTCGTGATTTCGGGTGCAGTGACCCTCGTGGGATCGGTCAGAGTCGGCTCGCCTACGTGCACCGCCTCTACGACTGTCGGTCCGCTGCGGATCAATCCCAAGGTTCGGTCGCCAAAGTGCAAGGGTTGACGACTGCGTTCTTCCGCGTCGCTTTCGGCAATGGCCGCCTCGGTGGGCTCGGGGATCGGCCGATTCATGGCCACCAGCCGGTCGCGCGCGTCCTCCACGTGGGGCGCCATGGGATACCGGGTGATTACCTTGTCGTACGCCTGGGCGGCTTTGTTCTGGTAAATCGCGCGCAGCCGCTCACGCACCGCACCGGGGAGGCGGGGTGCGATTTGGATGTTGTGGGCCTCACCCCCGTAGCAATCGCCGATGGCGATCCACACCTGGTCACTCTTCGAATAGAGCGGGAAGGTATCGGCTACGGTTTGCAGACGGGCAATGGCGGCGTTATAGTCCTCGCGACTCTGATAAAAGAAACCGATTTGGGCTTCGCGTTCAGCCAGCACTTCCTGTACATCGCGCAACTTCTGCTTGGCGCGCGGAATCAGCGGGGAGTCGGGAAACATGTTAATCATCTCCCGGTACTCGCGCTCGGCTTGTACGGCGTTCGTGGGATCCCGGTCCGGCTTCTCCATCTGCTGATAGTAGATGTCAGCCACTTTCATCTTCGCTTCGGCGGCCTCGGGCGCGTCGGGAAAGAAGGTAATGAAGTCTTCGTACTCCGCTTCGGCTTGGGTCAGTGCGGCTGACCCGCCCTCCTTGTACCAGCTATCGCCGACGGCCAGCTTGGCCCGCATCCGGTACTCCGACTCCGGATAAGTGTTCATCAGCGTCTGCAGGTCCAGCCGCGCCACGTCGTAGCGGCCCTTCTTCATGGCCACCATCGCCTTATCGAAGAGTTCCTTGTCCGGCTGGTCGGACTTGACATCGGCCAGGGGGTTGGCGCCCAGGTTAAAGTCCTTCTTTTGCTTCTTCTGTTTCGTCTTCGCCTGGGCCGAAATTCCACCCAGGACCAGAACTGCCAGAGTCAAGATGGCGATCTTCTTCGAAAACCGGATCATACAGCCTCGTTGTCCGGGGGCCAAGGCTGGCCACCCGCCAGTTGCGTGCGCGTGATTTGACCAAATTCTACTCTTCCCGGCCACTCCGCCCCAAAAAACAATCTTAAGAAAAATGGTTCTTTACGCTCGCACGGTGCTCGGGCCTGCTTCGGTGGGTTCGCCCGCGGCCTGGCGAGCCGCCGCAAGTAGTTCGCGCGCATCGCGCTCCGGTCGCCCTGCGCCGAAGACAGCATTTCCCGCCACCAGCAATTCCGCACCAGCTTGGACGACCTGGGCGACCGTGTCGTGAGCCACGCCCCCGTCCACCTCGATCCTGAAGGCCAAGTCCAATTCCCGGCGCAACTCGGCCAGGCGGCGAATCTTACCGGGTGAAAAAGGAATGAATTCCTGCCCGC
>JASHUH010000292.1 GCA_030040115.1 Acidobacteriaceae bacterium
CTTTGGGTTCGACACGCTCATCGTCGACACCGCCGGCCGTCTGCACGTGGACGAAGACCTCATGAAAGAGATGGAGCAACTCAAAAAGCTGCTCAACCCCCAGGAGATCCTCTTCGTCGCCGACGCCATGACCGGTCAGGACGCCGTCAACTCCGCGCAGGAATTCCATACTCGCCTGGGGCTCACCGGCGTGGTTCTCACCAAAATGGACGGCGACGCGCGCGGCGGCGCGGCGCTCTCCATCCGTTACGTCACCGGCCAGCCCATCAAGTTCATCGGTGTGGGGGAAAAGCCCGACGCCTTCGAGCCCTTTCACCCCGACCGCATCGTGAGCCGCATCCTGGGCATGGGCGACATGCTCTCGCTCATCGAAAAGGCCGAGGAAAAGCTCGACCGCAAAAAGAGCGAGGAACTGGCCAAGAAGGCTCTTCTCGGCGACGCCTTCACGCTTGAAGATTTCCGCGACCAGTTAAAGCAGATCAAGAAACTCGGCTCCATGGAGTCGATCCTCAAAATGCTCCCCTCCGTCGGCCCGTTCGCCGGCCTGCAGCAGGCGCGCCAGCAGATCGATGAAAAGCAGTTCACCCGCCTCGAAGCCATCATCAATTCCATGACGCCCAAGGAGCGCCGCAATCACGAAATCATCTCCGGCAGCCGCCGCAAGCGCATCGCCGCTGGCTCGGGAACCACCGTCCAGGATGTGAACCAGCTCCTCCGCCAGTACGCGCAGATGAGCAAGATGTTCAGGCAAATGGGCCGCGGCGGCCTGGCCAAACAAATGCTGCGCGGCGGCCTGGCCGGCATGGGCGGCCGCCAGCGCTTCGGGCGCTAAGGTACAGCCATGGCGCTCACGATCGAGCCAATCCTTGCAACAGAAGGCGACAACTTCATCATCGCGGAAGCCACGTCATGACCGCCCTCCAGCATCAGCTCGACGAAATCACCGCCAACACCCGCCACCTGATCCAGCCCGAGCGTCTCGCCGCCAGTGAGCGCGCGATTGCCGAGTTGTTAAACTCTGGCATCGAAGAAAAGGTCCTGCCCATCGGCGCCGTGGCGCCCGAATTCACGTTGAACGCCGCCTCCGGCCAGCCGATCCATTCGTCCGACCTGCTCGCCCTCGGCCCTCTGATCCTGAAATTCTTCCGCGGCCGGTGGTGCCCCTACTGCGTCACCGAGCTCGAGGCCTGGCGCGACCTCTATCCCCGCCTGCGCGAGCGCGGCGCGCTGCTCGCGGCCATCAGCCCGCAAACCAGCCGCCAGAGCGACTTCATGGTCGGCCAGCACGGCCTCCCGTTTCCCGTTCTCGCCGATCCTGGCTGCCAAGTCGCCGCGCAGTTCGGGCTCGTCTACACCGTTCCCGAGCATCACCGCGATGATTACCGCTCCATCCTCGTCAATATTCCCTTCATCAACGGGGAGGAGAGCTGGCGCCTGCCGTTGCCTGCCACGTACGTCATCAGTCGTGAAGGGCGAGTAGCCTTCGCCGAGGCGCACGCCGATTTCCGCGTGCGGCCGGAGCCGGAAAAAGGTTTCGCCGCCGCCTTGATGGCCCAAAGCAGCCCATAAGCGTTGCTCGCGAGGTGTCGTTTTTCCGCAAGGATCAGCTCAATATGGCCTGTGCCCCACAGCTTCCGAGATTGCCGGAGCACCGGCTGGCGGGGAAGGCGCGCCAAAGCGGGCGTTTCCGTCTTGCGCCCGCATCCAATCACTTGCATGCTGCGCGCTTGGCGTACTGCGGGCTGAGCGCGGCAAGACCCGGAGCCGTGCGCCGGTTGCGCATGGCTCATGCGCCGCAAGCTTCGCCCATGGCGGAAAGCGGCGGCTCCGGTCCGACGGCGCTTAAGCACAGATGCAGTGGATTGCGAAAATCGTCCAGCAGGCCCTGGTGCATTGGGGCTATCTTGCCTTGGCCGCGGGGTTGCTGGGGGAAGATGCGGGCCTGCCGCTGCCCGGCGAATCGGTGCTTATGTTCGCCAGCTTTCTGGCGCACAAGAAGAATCAGCTTTCCCTGTCCATCATCGTTCTGGTGGGCATCGCCGCCGCGGTGCTGGGAGACAACTGCGGTTTCTGGGTCGGCCGCCGGCTGGGACCGCATCTTCTGCGCTGGTTCAAGGACAAGTTGAAGAGGGGTGAAGATGTGGCCGTGGCCAAAGACCAGATAGACCGCCACGGTGGGGCGACGGTCTTTTGGGCGCGCTACATTTTCGGGCTGCGCACCATCGCCGCGCCGGTGGCGGGGGCGTTGGGCATGGAGTGGAAACGATTTCTGCTCTTTAACGCGCTGGGCGCCTGTACGTGGGTAACTCTGATCGCTTTGATCGGCTATGGTTTTGGCAGCGCCTTCCAGAACCTGCTCGGCTATTTCGAGAAGGGCTCATGGGCGATTTCGGCGGGTATTCTCGCCGTGGGCTATTACTTCTGGCGGCGCGAAAAGAAGCAATACCGGCCCAAGGCGGCGCGCAAGCGCGGCTGAAGCGCATCATGCCCGCCGGCTGCGCGGCGAGCGAAGCCAGCGCCAGATAGAGAAGACGCTGGCGATAAGGCAAAGGGCGATGAACACGATCACCGCCCACTCGAAGGGAGCCGATTTCACGATTCTGATCACGGAGCGCCCAAATTCGAGGGCGAGAATCGCCAGCACGGTGAAACGCGCCGCGCGAGCGAAGAAGGTGAAAACGAGAATGCGCCAGATGGGATAGTCGAGGGCGGCGACGGCGGCAATCACCACCGTGAAGGGAAACGGCGGTGGCGCAAGGGAGCCGATGGAAATGGCGACTCCGGCGCGATTCCCGATGCGATCCCGAAGCTTTTTGTAACGCTTTTCTCCGGCCATTTTGCGCACGCCCGCCTCACCGAGCTTGCGCGCCGCCAGCGCCAGCAGCAGGACCCCGAGCGTCGATCCGCACGCCGCGAAGAGAACGTACCAGGCCGCGCCGCGGTGGCGATGGGCGACAAGAGCGACGATAAGCAGGTCGTTGCCGAAGGGCAGAACCAGGAACGAAGAATCGAGAATACCCATCGCCAGCGGGGCGAAATAGCCCAGCCCCAGCACAAAGCGCAGGATTGGCGATAAAAAATTCATTCGCTCGCGAAGGCGGCCAGCCACGCCATCTTCGCGAAGTTAGATGCTGGCCTTGCCCTAAACAGGAGGACCGCCCGGACGCCAACGAACCCCAATGGATGCCCATCGCGCAATCAGCACCCGTTGTCTCGACGGGAAAGCCGTCCCAGAGCGGATTCAAAAGGCGGGACTCATCGCGCGCTTTAGCTTCTATTCGTGAGCGGAGTATTCCGCCTCTTTCAGCTCGGATGCAGGCTTTGGAAGGCGCGTTCACGTCTCGCTTCAACTATGATCGCCATCGAAAAGATCGGATTGATGGAAGCCCGGCGAAACTCGGAGGCGGAGGCGCAGAATCCGAGCCGGCGAGATGTACTTCTGCAGCCAACCATCTGTTCGGCGGGGAGCTTAGAGCCGGGGCCTGAATAAGAGTCCGCCGCACTCAATTTCTAAAATCTCGTTTCTGCTGGTGG
>JASHUH010000293.1 GCA_030040115.1 Acidobacteriaceae bacterium
ATTGCATGGAAGCAGGCCCTCCACCGTAATCGGGCCAATTCACGTCGCGCGATGACTTCCTGTCTTCTCCGAAGAATAAAGCGGCGATACACAAGGAGCAGACTAAATAGATAGAAGCAGTTCGGGATCGAGCTCTCATACTCTCACCGTTCAGAGTTTTGGCGCCAGCCGCTTACCGGCAAAGCATTCCGAATCAGGCGGCGGGATTTGCGGGGTGCCACAAGCGAAGCTGCGTTTCCTTCTCGTAACCCTTGCCGTTAGGAAAGCTGACCAGCTCGAATTGCATTCCCCATGGGGATAAAAAATAAATCCAAGTTTGTCCGGCGTTTGGTCCTATGGTTCTCACCGTTGGCTCACCCAAAAGCCGCACACCCATCCTTCTGAGATAGGCAACCGCAGCGTTGAAATCATCGACATAAAAAGCCAAATGATGGCCTCCTATGTCGCTATTCCTGGGTTGCGACCTATTCTGATCCGGAGCTTCGTACTCAAAGATTTCGAAGTTCGAACCATTTTTGCAGCGAAAAAAACGCAGCCTGCGCATGACGGTGCGTGGATGGACGTTCAGATGAGTCGCCATCCAATCATCGTCCGACTGAAAAGGACCGAGCTCGAACATATATTGGCAGCCAATGACGTCGACAAAGAACGCAGTGGCCTGCTCTAAATCAGGGACTGTGAAGCCGATGTGCTCCGTTCCCCGGAGTCCCGGAATTCCCGGGGACGAACCCATGACCGATGAACTCAATATCCGGTCTCCTTCTTTCTCCAGTGCGATCGGTTCCTCGTTCGATCTCGCCAGGAGCATTTGCGCCTTACGCCTTACTCGCCCGCCATCATCGCGCTCGGCGTGGTGTCCGCGGATAAATCGCCGTCCACAAATTGGATTGCATTCATGAACATTTGGGCCAGAGCGGGAGTTTCAAAGAAGGTTGGCGTATGTCCAAGCGCACAGTTGAAGACACGGCCTTTCCCGTAGCTCTTAATCCATACTGATCCATAGTCCTTGTCAGGACGCACATGCCATTGGTCCAAATCGGCGGTCTTTGCGGCGTCAATGCTGATAAGAACGTGCAGTTTCTGGCGCGAAAATGGTCCCGTCGGAAGAAAATGATAAAACTCGTCGGTGTAGGTAAACCCCTTTCCATCAAAGGCCGCAGTCAACGGGCTTGAAGCGAATTGCTTCGTCAGGGGGCTGTTCGGGTCGTCGATCTTCAGCGTCACCGTCTCCACGCGATGAGGACCGCTTGCCGCCCCGATTAGGTCGCCGAACTCCGGTATATCCATCGAAGCATAACTCGCGCCGTGCAATCCCATCACGCCGCCGCCCTGGCGCACAAAGCGGATCAAACCATCCAACACCGCAGGATCGGCAAACACCTCGCCGACGGTGCTATTGAGAAATATGGCGTCATACTTGAGAATATTTGGATACTTCAGATTACTTAGATCGTTGCTGAAGATGGGCTGGAATGCGCCGGTATACTCCGCCAGCTTTTGCACGGCAAAATTGGCGTTCGCAATGGTGTCATGATAGTAGCCGCCAGCCGGGCACAGATCGACAACCAAGAGCTTTCTCGGCGCTTTTGGCGTAACGGCCGCCGCGCGCGGCAGGGCTGCTTCAATCTTTTGTTTGACGTCGGTCGGAATGCGGTCGGTGCTGGTGATTGGAATGACAAGCGCATCTTGATCGACGCGATAACCCATGGCCGGACGAACTACTTTTTCCAAGTCTGCAGCTTCTTCCCATAGGTCCGCAAAGCTTCCGCCCGAGACTCCCGGCTGCTTTGGCGTTGGTATGGTGATCCTCCACGGATTCACACCCAAAGCAATAAACAGCGGCCTGGTCCCCCCGTACGGGCGGCTGCAGTTGACGCAGGCATTCGGCTGCTCCTCAGGTTTTGGCTCCATGACGGCCACTGCGTAGAAAAACCGTTGCAGATCGCCCGCTCCAGCGCCTAAGGGCACGTCGTGAGCGTCGGGTCCAAGGTTGCTCCGGTCGCGCACTTCCACCACCATCAATCGATCCTCCACCGTCGCCAGCCCGGCAAGTGGCCGTATTCCGTGCGCCATCCACTGCGCGAAGTTAGCGCTGACCCCTACATGCGGACTTAGTCCTTGAATCGCGCTCATCAGTTCTTTCGGATCGTCGCGGCTTTCAATGGCGATGTTGATATCGTTCTGGCCGGCGAGCGAATCCAGTTGCTGCAAAGAGGAAGGCGTCGCGTCGGTAACAATCGTTTCGACGCCCAGTTCCTTCGCAAACGTAAATAGCTTCTGCTGCGATTCCTGATCCGACGGAATGCTGGCAACCCGATAAGTGTCCATCTTCAGCGCTAGCGCGTTGAGCCTTTGCTTCACAAAAGCCACACCGTCGGGAGATAGATTGTCGTCCAGATTTTGGTCGATCTGCGGGCTCACCTTTTGGCTACTGTCGCCGCCCATGTGGGCCATCCCCAAGGCATCCGCAAGAGTCGCCGACTGCGCAAACGTGAGCTCCGGAAAGTCATTGGCGAAGATTCCCACCTGCCAGTCCAGCAATTTATCAACCGCGGTGCGAATCTGATCGGTGCTCGGTCTCACCGAATCGACACCCAGCCGATCAGCGGGAACAGAAGGAGCTCCGCTGGCGATTTGAAATGATGTCACCGCCATCGCCGTGCAAACAGCCGCCATATGCGCAATCTTGTTCACCTCTCTACCTCCATCTCCAGTTTTCTGGGCCTATGTAACTCCATCTCGCCGGGTAAGGACATATCGCGGAAATTAAGCACCCGCCCTCTCGCCCCCCATCCACTCGTGGCGCGGATGGATAGATCTCGCCGGACTTGAATGTCCACCCAATCAATCTTGTGGTAATGCAAACACGTAATATCCTTGCGCCCCTGGTTTCCCAGGATCATAAGACATCGACGCTTTCTCATCCGAGACGCAGGCGTAGAAAGCCACAAACTCCCGGCCACCGACTTCATACACCGCTGGAATTCCATCCGGGTTCGCGTCTATTTTGGTTTCCCAAAGCGTCTTTCCGGTGTCTTTGTCCAAGGCGTGAATCATGCGATCAGCCTTGGTTGCAATGAACAAAAGACCTCCAGCCGTGACCACCGGGCCATTTCTTGGCAAGTCCGAGCTACCGGTGTCTGTAATTCCCTTCGCGGCCAAACCCGGCGTCGTGCCGATCGGCCGGCGCCAAAGGATCGTTCCCTTATTCAGGTCATACGCCACAAGCGAGGACCACGGTGGGCTGAAAGCTGGAAGACCATTGTTTGCCCGGAAAATAAAACCGAATTGGCCGTAGAACCGTTTTTCGCCGGATGGCAAAGGTGAATTCGACATCTCCGACGCTGGGGTCGACTCGCCGGCCGCCGGATCGCGAAGATAAGCAGCTAAGTAGCGAATGTCGTCGGGTGGCAACGTCGCCTCAGAGAATGCGGGCATCTCTCCGTTTCCGGCCCGCACGGCGGCGGCGAACTGCGCAAAATCAATTTGCGTGGGGTATGGAATACGCGCCCGGTTCGGCCCATGACACGCAATGCATGTTTGCGAGTACAACGCAAAACCACGCTCCTCAGGCGTTCCGCTCGACAAACTGGCGCGGTGCCCGGGAACCGACTCGGTCATTTTGTGAATGGTCGGTTCATCGTAAGTCTTTACGTACATGACTCCCGTCAATGGATCGGCCGCCGTACTGCCCTGGTTCGCCCCGCCATTTTCTCCCGGCGCCTCGATCGTGTATCGGTTGTAAGCGGGTGGAGTAAATATCCCGTCACTACTGGCGCTCATGAGGATATTGCGGATCCGCTCCTTTTCGTCCGGCTCGAGGTAGGGATCAATATCGTTCAAGGTAAATTTCTGGCGAGCAAATGGCGGGGGAGCCGTAGGGTAGGGTTGTGTTGGCCAGGACGCCTCGCCCGGCATATCCGATTGCGGAACCGGCCGCTCCTTCACCGGCCAAAGCGGTTTGCCGGTCTCCCGGTCCAGAACATAGACAAAGCCGAACTTGGTCGCCTGCGCAACCACGTCAACCTTCTTACCATCATGCTTGACGGTAAAGAGTAGGGGAGCCGATGCAGGGTCGTAATCCCAAAGATCGTGATGGATAATCTGGTAATACCAGAGACGCTTCCCCGTACGCGCGTCGAGCGCCAGAATGCAGTTGCCATATAGGTCTGCCCCTTTCCGGTTGGCGCCATATAAGTCATAGGTCGGGGAACCTAAAGGAAAATACACTGTGCCGCGCGGCTCGTCCAGCGACATTCCTCCCCAATCATTATCGCCACCCGTGTACTTCCATGCGTCGGGAGGAAAGCTGTCATATCCGAATTCGCCGGGATGAGGAACGGTATGGAAAATCCAGACCATCTTTCCGGTTCTCACATCATAAGCGCGCAAATCTCCGGGAGGCGACCCATACATTTCACCGGGCGCCGAACCAAGAATGATCAGATTTTCAAAAACGCGTCCCGGACTGCCGCTCTGCACTCCCTGGCCAAAGTCCGACAACGGCCGCCCCAATCCCTCGCGCAGATCCACCTTGCCGTTGTCGCCGAAGGAAGTGATGGCCTTGCCGGTGTTCATATCCACTTCCTAC
>JASHUH010000294.1 GCA_030040115.1 Acidobacteriaceae bacterium
CCGCCGTGGAAGAAGGCCAAATCGGCCCCGCCCCACCGGGAACCGAATTCAAACCTGCCGCCGTTCTGCGCTCGGTCTTTCGCGAAGACCGCTTTTTTCTCGTCCTGTCCGTCTTTATCGGCATCTTTTCCGGACTTTCCGTCGTCTGCTTTCGCTTCGCGATCGACTGGTGCAGCATCTTCCTCCTGGGCTCGGGCGCGGAGCCTTCCAGGCTCCGGCTGCTTCTCGCGCCCACTCTTACCGGCCTGCTCATTGCCGTCCTCGTCATCCACTTCTTTCCCTTAACGCGCGGCAGCGGCGTCAACCAGACCAAGGCTGCACTCTATATCTATAACGGCTATATTCCCCTCAAGACCGCCATTGGCAAATTCATCACTTCTGCGTTGGCCATAGGCTCCGGGCAATCACTTGGCCCAGAGGACCCCTCGCTGCAAATCGGCGCCAGCCTGGCTTCGGTGATCGGCCGCCGCCTCCGCCTGTCTCGCGACCGCATGCGCCTCATTGCGCCTGTGGGCGCCGCCGCCGGCCTCGCCGCGGCCTTCAACGCGCCCATTTCCGCCGTGCTGTTCGTCATCGAGGAGGTCATCGGCCGTTGGACCGCGGGGATTCTCGGCTCCGTCGTGCTTGCCGCCATATCCAGCGTCGTCGTCATTCGCTGGTTTATGGGCCCGGACGCCCTTTTCCGCATTCCCCCCGTTGAACTGCAGCGTCCTTCCGAACTCATCGCATACGTCATTCTCGGCGTCATCGGTGGCTTCGCCTCGGTCGCTTTCGCCGCCGGCGTTTCGTTTTTTCGCCCGCGGCTCAGAGCCATGAGCCCCTGGACGCATTATTTTCAGCCCGCCGTTGCCGGCCTCCTCATTGGCATCATCGCCATGCTCGGCGCGCCCCAGGTGATGGGCGCGGGCTACGTCTACATGGACGAGACCATGCACGGCCAATTCACCTGGCAATTTCTCGCCATCCTCGCCCTGCTCAAGATCGTCGCCACGCTGCTGTCCTTTGTCAGCGGCACGCCCGGCGGCATGTTCGCGCCCACGCTGTTTATCGGCGCCATGCTGGGCGCCTCCGTCGGCGGAGCCGGACACGCGCTTTTCCCTCACCTGACCTGGTCGCCAGGGACGTACGCCCTGGTCGGCATGGGCGTGCTCTTCGCCGGCTTCCTGCGCGCCCCCATGACCAGCGTCTTCATGGTTCTCGAACTCAGCGGCAACTACTCCATCATCGTCCCGGTGATCGTCGCGAACACGTTCGCCTATGTCATCTCCCGCGCTCTCATGCCCAGCCCCATCTTCGATGTCCTGAGCCGCCAGGATGGCCTGGAATTGCCTTCCATGGAGGAGCAGCGCGAAGAAAGCATCCTGCGCGTGGAAGACGCCATGCAACCGCCCTCCGACCCCGTCCTCAATGGCGAAGACACGATCGAAAAGGCCAACCGTGTCTCCCATCAGGCCATGCAGGACGTGCTCTTGGTGCGCCTTCGTCCCTCCGGCTGGGCCAGCGTCACCAAGACCGATCTAAACACTCTCCTGCAGAACGACAAGGGTGGCCAGATTCTTGAATCCCTCCTCAACGCCGACCCCGTTCCCTCCTTGCATCCCGATCATCCCCTCGATATGGCCCTCCGCTACGTGGACCGCTGGCCCCTCGTTCCGGTCGTGAATCGCGCCGACTTGAGCGAGCTCGAGGGCGTCATCACGGAGCGCGATGTGCTGGAGCGCTACCGCGATTTCGGTGGAGAGTGACGTGTGTCCCGGGAGCAAGCTCTCTGAATGTTTGCAAGGGAACGAAACAAGGGGCGCCCCAGGTTTCGATTTTTGAGACCTGGGAAGGCAAAGACCTCGACGACCAATCATGCGGACAGAGAACCAATGGTCAGCGCGAGCTCGAGAATCCACGCTAAAATAATCAACGGAATCCATGCGCGAACTATCCTCTATTCCCGCATCGCCTCCGCTCAAGCGCTACCGCCGCGGCCGCCACGACCGTGGACGCGATCGCCAAACCAGAGTCAATGTGTCTCGAAGCCGCTGCGCTCAAGTCGACGCGACCAGCCCGGGGTCCCCAACGACAGGATTGCGTTGTTGGGGTGGGACCAGCAGGGAGCGGTGACCTTGCACGCGGGCTAGACAGGCCACGGTCACTCTGGTTTTGCCATGACCCTCCGCGCTCAGTAATCTATTTCCGACAAGTCTTGGCCCCGCGCAATCGTCTTGCGCCGCCAACGGAACTCCACGAGCCCTGCTAGCTCCGCTAGCGCCGCTGACTCCGTTAGCTTCGCTCGTCTTCAGACTCCGCGAGCCCCGCTAGCTCCGCTCGCAACCGTCTCCATCCGCGGTCAAAGCGGATAGAAAGGTCATTCCCCATGAGCAGCAATTCGAACAGCTTCTCCAGCCGCGCCACCCTCACTTCCGGCCGCCGCGATTACACCATCTATCGCCTGCCCGCTCTTGCCGCGCACGGCTTCAATCTCGCTCGCCTGCCCTTCAGCCTCAAAATCCTCCTTGAAAACCTGCTCCGCCGCGAAGACGGCGTCAACGTCACCGCCGACGACATCGAATTCCTCGCCCACTGGGACCCCAAGGGCGAGCCCAGCCGCGAAATCGCCTATATGCCCGCTCGCGTGCTCATGCAGGACTTCACCGGGGTTCCCGCCATCGTCGATCTCGCCGCCATGCGCGACGCCATCAAGGCCCTCGGCGGCAATCCTGAACGCGTCAATCCCCTCGTGCCGGCTGAGCTCGTCATCGACCACTCCGTGCAGGTGGACGAATACGGCGCGGCGGGCGCTTTTGCGACCAACACATTGCTGGAGTTTCAGAGAAACCGTGAGCGCTATGCCTTCCTCAAGTGGGGCCAGTCGGCCTTCCGCAACTTCTCCGTCGTCCCGCCCGGCATGGGCATCTGCCACCAGGTGAATCTTGAGTACCTGGCCCGCGTCGTCTTCACCACCGAGGCCGACGGTGAACTGCTTGCCTATCCCGATACCCTCGTCGGCGCCGACTCCCACACCACCATGATCAACGGCCTCGGCGTGCTCGGCTGGGGTGTGGGCGGCATCGAGGCTGAAGCCGCCATGCTCGGCCAGCCGGTTTCCATGCTCGTGCCCCAGGTGGTCGGATACAAGCTCACCGGCAAGCTCCGCGAAGGCGCCACCGCCACCGACCTCGTCCTCACCGTCACCCAGGCGCTGCGCAAGCTGGGCGTCGTCGGCAAGTTCGTTGAATTTTACGGCGACGGCTTAACGCAGTTACCGCTCGCCGATCGCGCCACCATCGGCAATATGGCCCCCGAGTACGGCGCCACCTGCGGCATCTTTCCCATCGACGCCGAAACCCTCCGCTACCTCAAGCTCACCGGCCGCAGCCCCGAGCAGATCGCGCTGGTCGAGGCCTATTACAAAGAGCAGGGGCTGTTCCACACCGCCAGTTCCCCCGAAGCCGAGTACTCCCAGATCATCGAGCTCGATCTGGCCACCGTCGAGCCCAGCGTCGCCGGCCCCAAACGTCCCCAGGATCGCGTGCCGCTCAAAGACGCCGCTTCCAGCTTTGCGCAGCAGTTGCCATCGCTGCTCGCGCCTACGGCGAAGCCACTCGGCGCGCGCACCGCGGCCGCCTGGCAGCGCGATCGCGTCACCGACGCCGCCGTAGCCGTCGAGGACAGCGAAGGCCCAACCGCCTCCCCAACCGCCTCCCCAACCGCCTCAGTGTCCGCTTCTCCCGGCAGCCAATCCTTCCACGCCGGCGCCGTCACAACCACCATCCCCGCCAACACGGTAAAAGCCCGCTTCCACGTCGATCCCGACCAATACCTCGACCACGGCTCGGTGGTCATCGCCGCCATCACCAGTTGCACCAACACCTCCAACCCCTCGGTCATGGTCGCCGCCGGCCTGCTGGCCAAAAAAGCCGTGGAAAAAGGCCTCACCGTTCCGCCCTGGGTCAAGACCTCGCTCGCCCCCGGCTCGCGCGTGGTCACGGACTACTACCAGAAAGCCGGCCTCTTGCCCTATCTCGAAAAACTGCGCTTCAACGTGGTCGGCTACGGCTGCACCACCTGCATCGGCAACTCCGGCCCGCTGCCCGCCGACGTCTCCAAATCCATCGACGAGCACGGCCTCGTCGCCGTCAGCGTGCTCAGCGGCAATCGCAACTTCGAGGGCCGCGTCAACGTCGACGTCCGCGCCAACTACCTCATGAGCCCACCGCTCGTCGTCGCCTATGCGCTCGCCGGCAGCATCAACCACAACTTCGACGCCGACTCGCTAGGCGCGGACCAGAACGGCAAGCCGGTTTACCTCCGCGACATCTGGCCTACCCAACAGGAAGTCGCCGAAGCCATCGAGAAAAGCGTCAACAGCGAAGGCTTCCGCCACGAATATGCCTCCGTGAACCAAGGCGACGCCAACTGGCAGGGCCTCAGCTTTCCCACCGGCGACGTCTACCAGTGGGAGCCCGATTCCACGTACATTCGCCAGGCGCCGTACTTCGACGGCATCGCCAAAACCCCGCCTCCGGTCGACGACATTCGCGGCGCGCGCGTCCTCGCCGTGCTCGGCGACTCCGTCACCACCGACCACATCTCGCCGGCGGGATCGATCAAGGCCAACGGCCCCGCCGGCAAATACCTCTCCGAACACGGCGTCAAGCCGGCGGACTTCAACAGCTACGGCTCGCGCCGCGGCAATCATGAAGTCATGGTCCGTGGAACCTTCGCCAACGTCCGTCTGCGCAACCAGCTCGCGCCGGGCACAGAAGGCGGCGTCACTCGCCTGCTCCCCAAAGGCGAGCCGATGTCCATCTTCGACGCCAGCGTGACGTACGCCGAGCGCGGCGTGCTGTTGATTGTTATTGCCGGCAAGGAATACGGCTCCGGCTCCTCGCGCGACTGGGCCGCCAAAGGCCCTTACCTGCTCGGCGTCCGCGCCGTCATCGCCGAAAGCTACGAGCGCATCCACCGCTCCAATCTGGTCGGCATGGGCATTCTGCCCTTGCAGTTCGAAGCCGGCCAAAACGCCGAGTCGCTCGGCCTCACCGGCGAAGAAACCTACGAAATCCTCGGCTTCCGCGAGCGGCTGGAGAAAAAGTTCGCGACCGGACGCACGGTTGCGGTTGTAGCCACGGCCGCGGACGGCAAAAAGACGACGGTCGAAGCCCGCATTCGCATCGACACCCCGCAGGAAATCGAGTACTTCGAGCATGGCGGCATCCTGCAGTACGTCCTGCGCCAATTAGCTTCGAAGTAATTCCGTCGCCTCCCTCCGATCCATTACCGGCCGGGCGCCCCGGTTCGGGATATCCGGAGCTGGAACAGTTCCACCGACGGAGCCCTTTCCGATCGCCAGGCGCCGGTATCGACCGTTTCCACGCCTGTCTGGCCGTGCCGCGGCCTGAATCGAGGGGAAATCCTAGGGTCAAGGGGACGTCCTCCTCCGCGAACGCCATTCCCAAAATGCATCCAGTTTATAGAATTCGCATCAAACAAGGTTGACAGTACTTCACTCAATCTGCAATGCTTTCAGGGCAGAGCATCTGAAGAACAGGGGTTTAACCATGGCAAAGATTATCGGCATCGACCTGGGCACCACCAATTCGTGCGTGGCCGTCCTGGAGGGCGGCGAGCCCAAAGTGATTGCAAATGAAGAGGGTGCGCGCACCACCCCCTCGATTGTGGCCTTCGCGAAGAACGGCGAGCGGCTGGTGGGGCAGGTGGCCAAGCGCCAGGCGATCACCAATCCGGAGAACACCATTTTCTCGATTAAACGGTTCATGGGCCGGCGCTACAACGAGGTGACGGACGAGATGAAGATGGTGCCGTTCAAGGTGGTTCAGCAGGGCGACCACGTGGCGGTGGTGGCGCAGGGCAAGGAGTACACCCCGCCGGAAATCTCGGCCATGATCCTGCAAAAGCTGAAGAAATCGGCGGAAGCTTATTTAGGTCAAACAGTTACAGAGGCCGTGATCACCGTGCCGGCGTATTTCAACGATTCCCAGCGGCAGGCGACCAAGGATGCGGGCAAGATTGCCGGTTTGGATGTGAAGCGCATTGTGAACGAGCCGACGGCGGCAGCCTTGGCTTACGGGCTAGACAAGAAGAAGGATGAAACCATCGCCGTGTACGACTTTGGCGGCGGGACTTTCGATATTTCCATTTTGGAAGTGGGCGAGGGCGTCATCGAGGTGAAGTCGACCAACGGCGACACCCACCTGGGCGGCGATAACCTGGACCAGCGCATCGTCGACTGGCTGATTGCCGAGTTCAAGCAGGAAGAGGGGCTGGACCTGAGCTCCAAAGGCAACGAGATGGCCCTGCAGCGGCTGAAGGACGCCGCGGAAAAGGCCAAGATCGAGCTTTCCACGACCCTGGAGACGGAGATCAACCTGCCGTTTATTACCGCCGACGCGACCGGGCCGAAGCACCTGGTGCGCAAGCTGACGCGGGCCAAGCTGGAGCAGATGGTGGGTGACCTGCTGGAGAAGTCGATTGGGCCATGCAAACAGGCGTTGAGCGACGCTGGCGTGACCACCAAGGACATTGACGAGGTGGTGCTGGTGGGCGGGCAGACGCGCATGCCCAAGATTCAGGAACTGGTGAAGAACCTCTTCGGCAAGGAGCCGCATCGGGGCGTGAACCCAGACGAGGTGGTGGCGGTGGGCGCGGCGGTGCAGGCGGGCGTGCTGGCCGGCGACGTGAAGGACCTGTTGCTGCTGGACGTGACGCCGCTGACCCTGTCGATCGAAACCCTGGGCGGCGTAGCGACGACCATGATTCCGCGCAACACAACCATTCCGACCAAGAAGACGGAGACGTTTTCGACGGCGGCCGATTCGCAAACCGAGGTCGAGGTGCACGTGCTGCAGGGCGAGCGGCCCATGGCGGGGCAGAACCGGACCCTGGGCAAGTTCAAGCTGGGCGGCATTCCGCCGGCGCCGCGCGGCGTGCCGCAAATCGAGGTGACGTTCGATATCGACGCCAACGGCATTTTGAACGTGACCGCGAAGGACAACGCCACCGGCAAGGACACGCGCATCACCATTACCTCGAGCTCCGGCCTCTCGAAAGAAGAAGTGGAGAAGATGGCCAAGGAAGCCGAGGCGCACGCCTCCGAGGACAAGGAGAAGCGCGACGAGGTAGAGGCGCGCAACGCGCTCGACGGGCTGGTCTACAACATCGAAAAGATGCTGAAGGACTCGGGCGATAAGGTGGCCGCGGCGGATAAAACCGACGTGGAAGCGGCGTTGGCGGACGCCAAGAAGACGCTCGAGGGTTCGGCGTCGGCGAAAGATCTACGCGCCGCGCACGACCGGCTCACCCAGGCCAGCCACAAACTGGCCGAGGCGATGTACAAAGCCAACGTCGCGCAGGCGGCTGGGGGGCCTGCGGCCGGCGGGCCGTCCGATGGAGCTGCTGCGGGCGGAACGCACGGCGGCGAGCAAAAGAAGGAAGGCGAAGTGATCGACGCCGAGTATGTGGACGTGGAGGATAAGAAATGAGGCACCTGCGGTGCGGCAGCCCCGCCCTTCGGGCGGAAAAACTTCGGGGTGGGCGATGCCAAGTTGCCCACCCCAATTTCATTCCAGGCAGGTCGTTGAAAGGTAAGCGTGACTCCGATGGGAATGTTCGATAACGAAGTTGCTGCTGATAATAAAATGCGCCAGTTCGAGAGTCTATCGAAGCCCGCGACAGGAGGCTTGCTCGCCGGAGTAGAGGCTGTTGCTGAATCGGCGAGCCTGGTTATCGGTAGGCCGGGAGTAGGACTTATCGCCAAAACAATCGGAGTCGCTAAGAAATTCACTGCTGGACTGGGTGTCGCGACCCTTGATGAGAATATCGCCCACCTCGGCAACGCCGCGGAACTGGCGATCTCACGAGTGGAGAGGAAGCTCGATGGCCAAGGAGTCCGGCTCGATGAGATCGAACGAAGAATCGCGAGCCCCGAACTACAGGAGGGAATTTCAGAAGCGATTCTTCAGGCGCAGCGGACGACACAAAAGAAGCGACTTGAAAGAATGGCGTGGATACTAGCGAGTGGAGTCGCAGAAAATGACCTTGAGCCAGAGAGCCTTGATGACATGCTGCGAGCTGCCCTAGAACTGAAAGAGAGGGATGTCCTGACGCTGGGTCTCATATGCTCTCGTCAAGCGAAGATCCTTTCCGATGCTGAGAAGTGGCCGCAACATTGGTACGACAACGTAAGGAAAGATTGGCAGGCCTCGGGATTCGATGAAAGCGGAAAATCAGACCATGTTGGTTTAAAGAGCTCCCTTTCAAGGCTCGCGGCCTTCGGGTTCATCATTGCTATTCCACCGGCGACAACCACGAATTCGCCGGGTCGAGAACCGTTTGCTCTTTTGCGCGAAGGAATGAGATTCTACGAGCGCATTCAAGAGATCGGCCGGGATTCGAGTTGAGGAC
>JASHUH010000295.1 GCA_030040115.1 Acidobacteriaceae bacterium
GGATCGAGGGTGCTGAACCAATCTACCGGCTGGCGACCGCGATCCTCGGTCCGGACGCAGCTCCAGCCCGCGAATTGGCCGCCCTTTATCGCCAACGTCCGGAGATAGAGACCTTCCTCGACGAACTGAAAACGCATCCGCGGAGCGCACATCGTGCTGCGCAGCGAGACTCCCGACCCGGTGCGGCAGGAGTTCTACGGCCTCTTGATGGCCCACTTTGCCAACGTCCGCCTGATGCACGAAACTGCCTTGAATGCCAAGCAGGATCCGGACCAGCTCTCGTTCCTTCCGCCGTACGCGTCGTCCGCCGCAAACTGGCCGTCTATCCCGCTATTCCCCCACGGAAGAAGAGGGTATTTCATGACGCGGTTCTGGAAGAAATCCTTGAAGAACGTGTCGCCTCCAGCCGCCACCGGCGCAATCCCCGCGGGGTGAAGCGCAAAATGAGCAGCTCCTCCCTCCGTCCTCGCCACGCCACGCGTCTACCACCCATCGACATCGACAAAGCGCTCACAATAATTGAGTGAACAGTATTAGGGGGCATGGAATCATCGGACCGTGCTGGCCGGCGTGAGAGATGAACTTACAAACCGAACATAAACTGCGCGCGGCCCGCGGACACTAAGATAACCTGGTGTCCATCTACATTGACAGAAATGGGCGCTGCATATGTATTTCCCCCGAGGTAGACTCGCCACAGTTCCTGACCGGTCGCCGAATCGATTCCGAACAGGAACCCTCCCGAAGCGCCAAACACGAGACCTCCACGTGTCGCGAGCAGCCCGCTGTATCCGAAGGCCAGGGATTTCTTCCCAAACGGGAGGGATCGCTCCCACCTCTCCCATTTCTTTGTGCCGGTTGCCGCATCCAGCGCCCGAACTACGCGCTCTTCCGGCACTACGTAATTCGCGCCCGAGCTGCCCGGGTAGAATCCAAGGTCACCGCGCTTCGGGTGGGGAGACCTGGTGAAAACAGCAGCGCCTTCAGTGGCAGGCACAAAAATCAATCCCGACCGTGGATCGAACGCCGCATTTTGCCAGTTCGTCCCACCACCCACGCCCGGTCTCGTCGCCACGCCCGTTGCTGAACTTTGCATGTCGGCAGCGACGATCGGGCGCCCATTGGAATCGAGACCCTTCGCCCAGTTCTCCTGTACAAACGGCACGCCCACCAGAAATTTCCCGGTTACCCGATCCAGTACATAATAGAACCCGTTCCGATTGGCAACGCATAGCACTCGACGAAGGACCCCGTTGATCGGCAGGTCAGCAAGGATCGGAGTCTGCGTTGCATCGAAATCGTGTTCGTCGTGCGGCGTAAACTGGAAGTACCAGGCCAGCTTCCCTGAATCGGCGTGTAAGGCAAGCATACTATTGTTAAAGAGATTGTCGCCGGGACGAAACTCCCCCTGCAGTCCCGGGGCCGGATTGCCGACGCCCCAGTAAATCAGATTCAGCGTCGGATCGTAACTACCGGTGATCCAGGTGGGGCCACCACCCGTCCGCCATGCATCGTTCTTCCAGGTCTCATGTCCGGGTTCCCCGGGACCAGGTATCGTATCGAACTTCCATCGCTGGATACCCGTCTTCGCATCATAGGCGGCGAGGAAGCCCCGAATTCCATATTCTCCACCGGCCACGCCTGCTACCACCGAGTTGTTCACGATGAGCGGGGCTCCCGTCATGGTGAACCCGTGCGCCGGATCACATACCTGCGTTTGCCAGATCATGCTGCCGGTGTTGGCGTCCAGAGCGATCAGGTAGCAATCAAGGCTCCCAAAGTACACCGTATTGCCCAAAACCGCGAGCCCTCTGTTCACTCGACCGCAGCATGCTGGTAACTTGTCGGGCAGTCTTCGACTATATCTCCATCTTACGGCTCCAGAACCAGCATCGAGGGCAATGACGTTGGCCGGTGGCTCAGTCAGAAAAATAACCCCGCCAACGACTATCGGCGTTGACTCGCTTTTTTCCAACTGGGTCGTATCGAATTGATGAATCCATCGAACCCGCAGCTGTGAGACGTTCTTCGGCGTGATCTCCGTCAACGGCGAATAGCGATGTCCATCCAGAGAGCCTGCGTAGGTGAGCCATTCATCTGGTCTGTTCCCGGCATGGAGAATCTGTTCACTACTCACCTGAATGTCTGCGGGAGGCAATTGACCCCCGATTTGGCTGGCATTTGCAAGCTGCAGTGTCCTCAAATAGCCAACGACCTGCCAACGTTCCAAAACGGACATAGCGACGCCAGTCATGCCTGTTTGGGGGATACCGTCCCTCATGACTCTATAGATTGCGAGGTCACTATCACCATGACTCAGTCCCGAGTGATTTAGCGAGGGGCCCACCCCTCCGTTGCCGCCGTTGCCGTGGCAGACTACACATTTTTTCTCGAAGATCCGTGCACCGTCTTTTTGATCGTTACTGGTCGAGAATGGATTCAGAACCGTACCTTCCAGGCTATATCCTTGGTCAACAAAACCTTCTAAGCCGAAGCCACCCCGAGCGTGAGTCATAAACCACAGCTCTCGCCATGACAGGTCCGGAATCTGGCCCGAAGCCTTGCGCGAAAACAGCTCTGCCCGCCACGTCACCATCTCCCACGTCCATCCC
>JASHUH010000296.1 GCA_030040115.1 Acidobacteriaceae bacterium
ACCATTCCCTGTCGCTCTTTGGCGGGCAGATTCTTGTACGAAAGGGGCAGGTCAATATTTTCCGCCACGGTGAGGTCGTCGAGCAGGTGATAGCTCTGGAAGACCATGCCGATGCGCTGCCGCGCCAGATCCGCGCGCTGCTTGCGGTTCAGCGTGTGCACCGGCGTCTCGCCGAACCAATACTCGCCCAGCCAGCCGTCGTCGAGCAGCGCCAGCACGTTCAACAGCGACGATTTCCCGGCCCCCGAAGGCCCCATCACGGTCACAAACTCGCTCTCGCGAATCGTGAGAACAACGCGGCGCAGCACCCATGTCTCCACGTGCCCCGTCTTGTAACTTCGCTCCACATTCTTCAGTGCAATCATGATTCCTATTCCCTTATTCCCTAGTCCCTAGTCCCTAGTCCCTGCTTTACTCAATCCGCAGCGCCTTCATGGGTTCAATCGCCGCCGCCCGGCGCGCGGGAATGAACCCCGCCACGGCCGCACAAGCACCGAGCACAATTGTGGCGCCCGCGAAAGCCAGTGGATCGTACCCGCTCACCTCGTAAAGCTGGCTGGCCATCAAATGCCCAGCAACCAACGCCGCGGGAATGCCCAGCGCCAGGCCAATCGCAATCTGCCACAGCGCGCCGCGCATCACCATCGCCACCACCGTCTGGCGCGTCGCCCCCAGCGCCATGCGAATGCCGATTTCACTCGTGCGCCGCGCGACGAAATATGACATCACGCCATACAATCCAATCGACGCCAGGATCAGGGCCAAAATGCCGAAGAGGCTGGTCAGCCTCGCCACTAATCGCTCCTGGGCGAAATTCCCCTCCACTTGCAAGCCGAACGACCGCAGATCGGTGACCGTAAGGTTGGGATCGATGCCCGCAAGCGTATGCCGCACCAGCCCCTCCACCTCCTGCTGCGGCGCATTGAAATCGAGAATCAGCGCGTTCATAAACATCGACTGGGTTTCCGTGGTCGCCATATCCGGCTGCTTGTAGCCTGTGAACCGCTGCGTCAGCGGGCGCAAGAACACGGGCCGGACCTGCTCGCGCGGATTGTTCATCTTGAAATCGCGGAAGACGCCCACGATTTCGAAGCTGCCCGAATACTCCGGGAAATCGATGCCGAAGTGGCGGCCAATGGGGTCCTGGTTGGGAAAGAAGCGTTTGGCGAAGGTCTGGTTGACGATCGCCACCAGCGGCGACGCAGCCGTGTCCTGCTCGTTCAAATCGCGTCCCTTCATCATGGGCACTCCGATCGAAGGCAGAAAATTGGGGCTGACCCGGTCCCACGTTGAGCCGCAGTTGTCTCCGGGCCGCGGCGCCGGGTGTCCCTGCTGAATCACGCACTCGCCCCAGTTGTCGCCTTCGAGCGGGCTGTACATCGAGAGGCTCATGCTCACCACACCCGGCAGCGCGGAGAACCGGCCCTCAATTTGGCGATAGAGACCCGGCAAGCGAGCCACCGTGTAACCCGCGCCCGCCGGATCGAAGTGCAGCACGTAACGGTTCGCCGTCACCACGCCGAAGTTCTGGTGTTCCAGGTTGGCCAACGAACGGGTCATCAGGATCGCGCCCGCAATCAGCACCACCGACAGCGCCGCTTGAAACACCACCAGCGCCTTCTGCGGCAAAGACGAGCGGTCGTGCGTGGAGCGGTTGGCCCCGCGCAACGCATCCGCCGGCTGCGCGTGCGACGAAAGCCACGCCGGCCCCGCGCCAAAGAAAATTCCCGTAAGCAGCGAAACCACGAACGCAAATCCCAGCACGGTCCACGAAGGGTTGGCGTTGATGGGCATGTTCTTGGCGTCCGGGAATGCCAGCGCCAGAATCGTGTGGCATCCGCCATACGCCACCGCCAGCCCCGCCACGCCGCCGATGAAGCTGAGCAAAACGCTTTCCGTCAGAATCTGCCGGATCACCGTTCTGCGCCCTGCGCCCAGCGCCATCCGCACCGCAATCTCCGCGCGCCGCGTCGTGGCCCGCGCCAGCATCAGGTTGGCGATGTTGGCGCACGCGATGAGCAAAACCACCGAGGAAAGAATCATCAGCAGCTTGATGCCCTGGCCCATCTGCTGTTGCATGTTCTGGATGCCGCCGCCGGCAGGCGTGAGCACCACGTGCATCTTAGGAATGATGGCCGCGCCGCCGTTCGCGGTCAGCAACGGCTGCGCGTAAAGCCACTGTCGCAGAGCGCCGGTAATCTTGGACTGCAGCGCGGCCACATTCACGCCCGGCCGTAGCCGGCCCACCGCGTACAGCCAGTGATTGAGGGGTTGATGCAGGACGGAACTCGGACCGCGCACGTACAGTTCCATGTTGAGCGGCATCCACACATCGGGCGGAGTATCCGAGACGCGGTCGCCGAAGAACCCCGGGGGCGCAACGCCGATCACGGTGAAGGGCTTGGCCTCGATAAAGATTATCGAACCTACAATGTTTGCATCGGAGGCGTATTCGCCCTGCCACGCCCGATAGCTCAGCACCACCGCCGGCGCGGCCCCAGGGGTATCGTCGTTATCCTGAAAGAGTCGTCCCGCGAACGGCCGAATGCCCAGCGTCGAAAAATAATTGCCGGAAACAGGTTCGACATACAGAGATTTCGGCTCCGCATTGCCGCGGCGCACGGCCCACCGCCATAGGCCCGCCTGCACCGCGGCTAACTGTTCGAATTCCGGCGCCGCGCTCTTCAGGTATTGGTACAGGTCGAAGGAAAAGATAGAGAAGTCACCCGTGTTGCTCGCGTCGCCAGGAAAACCACCTTCGAAGCAGCAATCGTCGGTGTCGCCGATGCGGTAAAGCTGCGCGGGATTGACCACCGGCAGCGAGCGCAGCAGAATCTCCTCGACCAGCGTGAAAATGGCCGTGTTGGCGCCGATGCCCAGAGCCAGCGTAACCACGGCCGTCGCCGTAAACCCCGGCGATTTGCGCAACTGCCGCATCCCGTATTGAATGTTCTGAAGCAGCACCTCGTCCTCCTGTTCCCAACGGCCAGTTTCGAGTTCCTGGCTTCTGACGGCTAGCCACCAGCGAATAGCTTCGAGATTTTAGCTTTCAGCCGTCAGCTTCCAGCTCTCGCTTCTCTTTGTCTTTGTGCCCAGGTGGGGAGTCCATCCTTGCGGCGTATTTGCTTTTGCCGCAAGGGTGGGAGGCACAAAGTCACGCGGTCATAGACCTGGAATCTGGTAGCTGATAGCTGTCTTCCTCACTCCATGCGCAGCGCCTCCATGGGCTCAATCGCCGCCGCCCGCCGCGCGGGAACCAGCGAAGCCGCCAGCGCCAGCGCAAAAATCGCTGCCGCGGCCAGCGCCATCACCGCCGGATCGAGCGGATTCACCTCAAACAGCAGAGTGCGCAAAAGCCGCGTGGCAAACACGGCTCCCGCCGCGCCCATCGCGCACCCGATCACACCTAGCTTCGCGCCTGAAGCAAGAATCACTCCCACCACGCCGGAGCGGGGCGATCCCAGCGCCAGGCGAATGGCCATCTCCTGGGTGCGCATCGCGGCCGAAAACGCGATCACGCTGTAGATGCCCAGCAGCGCCAGCAGCACCGCCGCAGCGGCAAAGCTCGAAATCAGCGCGGCGTTGAAGCGGCGTGGCGCTTCGCTCTCGCTCACCGCCTGGTCCATCGACTGTACATGGGTTAACGGCAATTGCGGATCGATCGACCGCACCGTGTCGCGCAACGCGTCGATCATCTGATCGGGGGGCAGCGCGGTGCGCAGCGCAATCACTCCGCCTTGCCCATCCAGCGAATCAGGAGGCGCGAGCGAACCGTACGAAGCGTTGCTTTGGCTCGCGGGTTGGTAGATCTGGTACCGCGCGGGCTCGGCCGGACCCTGCTGCTTGACATCGCCGATTTCGCCCACCACCGTCATCCAGGGCGTCGGCGTCTCCTTCATGCCCCAGCGCGCGCGTTTGCCGATGGGGTCCTGCCCGGGCCAGAAGTGCGCGGCGAGCGCGTGGTTCACCACGCACACCAGGGGCGCCTTGGCGTTGTCGGCTTCGGTGAATGTGCGCCCACGTAAAAGGGGAATGCCGGCCGCGCTGAGGTAGTCGCCCATCACGCGCGAAGCCCAGGAAAGACTCAAGCCCTCGCCTTTCGACGGAACGTAGCC
>JASHUH010000297.1 GCA_030040115.1 Acidobacteriaceae bacterium
ACGCGCTATGCCTGTGATGTGGTCCCACTCCTCAATCTTGCAGTACACCAAATCGGGCGGAAAGACGCCCGTCGCCACCCCTTCCAGGATCCGGGCCGCATCGTTCGCCTGCACCCGCCGCAACATGACCAGCGGATTGCCTGGCAGCCGTATCCCGACAAGCGGCTCCTGAAAGCAGGCCCCAAAGCAGCCCACGCCGGTCACGAGCGCCTCCAGGCCGCTGCGGTCCGCGGCCTCGTTTAGCGCGTGAAACACCTCCTCTGCGCCATTGCCGCGCCCGCACGTTCCCATACCTACCGTGATGCGCGGAGCCGCCGGCAAGAGCTTTGCCATCCCCGCCTCGCGAACCGCGTTGAACCCTCCAATATTCTGAATCCGCGCCATCATTTCCTCCCATCTTTGGCAACCGCGCGCTCCGAATACCGCAGAGAAGCGGAATCGCCGGACTTTTGCGGAACATTGATTCGGGCTCCCATCATCGTTTCGCGCGGTTTCGCGGCCCGCGTCAGGGCCTTCACTTCGCGCTGCAGCGTGCGTTCATTCACATGGCTGAGAATGTGGTGGTTGATCTCCACCACCGGGGCCAGCGCACACTGTCCAAAGCAGGCCACAGTGCGCACCGTGAACCGGCGGTCCGCCGTCGTCAGCGCCAGCTTGTCGGCTTCGCTGTTCTCGTCCGCCTCACGATCGCTCAGGCCCAAGTCGAGGCAAAGTTTCTCCAGCAGATCGCGCGAGCCCCGCGTATGACACGCCGTTCCCCGACACACGCAAATCACGTTGTCGCCCTGTGGATCGAGGTTGAACAATGCATAAAAACTTGCTGCGCTGAACACTCTCGACGGCGGAATGCCCATCTCCTCGGCGATATAGCGCAGCGACTCCATGGACAGAAACTTGTGCGGGTTGCCGGTCTGCACGTCCTCCAGAATCCCCAGCAGCGCGCCCGACCGCCCGCAATGCGCCGCGATGCTTTGGTCAATCAGCAATTTCTCAGGGGTGTCGAGAACTTCACGGATGATTCCGGTTGCAGCGATTGGCATCGTTCCTCCCCGTGCGGCTCGCCGGCGGCGCAAGCCGTACACGACATGGACCACCCTGGGAGCGGAAGGAACAAGCAGCAAAGGAACTCACCGGCGCCTGCATGGCGCGAAAGAATCGACGCCGCGCCAGGCGAGCACACGCTTCCCTCGGAACCCGCGCTCCAGAGAAGCTCCGGCTCGAACTTTGAGCCTCATGATGGCCAATCGGATGTGTCTGGAGTCACAATCATCTGTGACGCCCGGCAGACGCCCGGCGCCAGACATTAACCTGAATGGAAATCTCGCCTCCTCCGACTATTTACACAAGCAGCTTGACATCACCCTCTTCGCCTCTTACTAAAGTGTTCTCCTTCCATCTAAAAAACTTCCAGTCCGAATTCCTTGCCGGTCATTGCCCCGCTCTCCGCCACAATTAAAAGGCGTCGAATGAGAACTCCATGGAATCGCGCTCTCTGCACTCGCATCGCGTGCGAAACGATGCCCGCCCTCGATGGTGTCCTCAAACGAGCCGCCTGCGCCACGTCATCCGGCCAATATCCCATTCTTTTCAAACACTTATCTCGGCGCCAACGGGTAAGCCATCCACTTTCAAACACTTGCACAAATCATCCAAACCCCAGCCTTTATTTTCAAGCACTTGCAGACCTCGCAAGCGTGGAGCCAGGGGGACAGGGCCTCCTGCTGGAGGCAGGAAACCGGCCATCCCCCCTGGCGGAGAGTGAAATAGGGGTATCCGATGGTCCTCTGTTCCACGGTCACGATTGACGGTCAGCCGTGCGCGCAACCCCCGACCGCTTCCGCTACCATACAGAATGGTGCTTGTTCGCGCATGAGTCTCAAAGCCAAGCTGGAAGCCGTCATTTACGCCGCCGAAGAGCCGGTCACCCTCGCGCAACTCGCCTTTCTCTTCTCCGCGGAAGCTTTGGAGTGGAAGGCCCAACAGGAAGCTGCCCGCGCCGCAGAGGCCGCCCGGAACGCCGAAGCCGCCGCCCAGCCCCCGGTCAACGCCGACTTCGATTACGTCGACACCAATGAGGGGACCGCGGCCGAACCTGCGGAAGACCTTATCGACATCGAGGCGGAAATGGCTGCGCGGGCCATGGACGCTTCCTTGGGCAACGCGGAAGAAGCGGCCGCCACGCCCGAAGCTTCCGACGCTGCCCAATCCCCTGAATCTGCGCCCGAGCCCGCAGCCGAACCCGCCGAGCCGGAAAACGGGCACGATTCTGCCCAAGCCGAGGCCGAATCCCGCCGCCAGGCCCGTCAGCAGGACCGTGAAACCCGCGCCATTCTTCGCCAGCTCCTTGAGGAACTCATCGCCGCCTATGCCGCCGATGGCCGCGGCGTGGAAATTCGCGAAATCGCCGGCGGCTACCGCATGGCCACCAAACCCGAGTACCACGACGCCGTCCGCGCCTTCGTCAAAAGCCTCAAGCCGCCGCTCAAGCTCTCCATGCCGGCCCTTGAAACACTCGCCGTGATTGCTTACAAACAGCCCGTCACCGCCCCGGAAGTCAATGAAATCCGCGGCGTTGACTCCTCCGCG
>JASHUH010000298.1 GCA_030040115.1 Acidobacteriaceae bacterium
GAGGCGCCGGGAGCGTATCCACCCGCAGGACCAGCCGGAGCATGAAAGCAACTGCCCCACCCCATCGGTAGATTTCGTCGCGTGTTGCTCGCGCCAGGCAGAGCTTATCCCACCAGTCCAAGTGCTCAGGCTCATAGCCAAATGACTTAAGAGGAAGAAAATGCCGTTTCCCCCATCCGTAAACAATCAAATTGCCGATTCCGTGGGGCAATCCAGCATGGATGTGATGGGCGGAACGCGGCTGAGATACAGCGACTCAGGGAATGGGACACCTGTGGTGTTTCTGCATCCTACGCCGCTCGATGGCGACTATTGGCGGCCGGTGGTGGCGCAGTTGACGGCGGTGCGCGCCATCGTCCCCGATTTGCGTGGACATGGCGCATCGGAGCTGGGCGGTGATCTGCCGGTGGGCGCGTTTGCGCGCGTGCCCGACGCGCCGGTGCTGACCATGGCGCACTTCAGTTCGGATATTCTTGCGCTGCTCGACCACCTTAAGTTGAACCGCGCCGTGCTTGCCGGCTGCTCGATCGGTGGCTACGTGATGCTGGAGCTCTGGCGGCAAGCGCCGGAGCGTATGCGCGGCTTGGCCTTTGTGTGCTCAAAACCGCAACCGGATGCGGAGGAGAACCTTGCCAGGCGCGCGGCGACGATTGCGCGGGCGCGCGCAGGCGAGGCTGCCGCGGTTTTCGACGGGCTGGCGCAGACGCTGGTCGGGGCAATGGCGCGCGAACGGCGGCCGGAAATTGTGGGGGAAGTGCGGCGGCGGATGACGCTGACCGCCGATGCGTTGGTTGCCGTGCAGGCGGGCTTGGCGGCGCGGCCCGATTCCGTAAATACCGTTGCGACCATCAATGTCCCGGTGTTGGCGATTGCGGGCGGAGCCGACCCGAGCGTGACCCCGGCGGAGATGGAGACGTTCCGTGCCGCGCCGGGAGGATGCGAGTTTCACGTTTTGCCACATGCCGGCCATTTTGCCGCCTATGAGGAACCCGCCGAAGTGGCGGCTTTGTTGTCACGGTGGTTGCGGCGGCTCAACGGTGCGTGACAGGGCGGATCCATCCTTTATTTGCCGGAGAAGGACTGCTGACAATGGGCGGCGCGGGATGATGTAATGCTCGCGGAGGAAAATCATGAATCACGCGGATATGAAGAATCCCGAGCGGCGCAGCTTTTTGCGCGCCGTGCCTGCGGCTGTCGCTACAAGTTTCGCCTTGGCCGATGTGTTTGCCGGCCGCGCCGCCGCACAGGAGACGGCGCCGGCAGCCGAATATAAGCTCATCACCGCGGAAACCCTTCACGGCGACATCGGCGAGCTGCAAGCGCACCCGGGCAACAGGCCGCTTTTCTTCGACCGGAACTTCTCCATCATGTTGACCAGCGAGACGGCGGCGATTGCCAAGGAATTCGAGTGGCACGAGCACCGCGACCATATTTTTTATATTTTCGATGGATCGACCGATTTTGAGTTGGGCGGCACGCCGCAAAACGCGCACAGCCCGCGGGCAGGGGAGTGGCTGGCGCCTGCATCGGAAGGGGCGACAAAGATGACCCTGCACAAAGGGGATACGCTGGTGATTCCGCGCGGAACGCCGCACAAGCGGAGCACGCCCGGAAGCGTGACGTTTACGCTGACCGCGCCCATGACGCCGCGGAGCGCATAGCCCAACACGGCATAAGGCGATTGCCCGTCCGGTTTCCCACAGAAACTGCGGCTTTCCACAGAGTGAGGGGCGAGGCGGTTGCTTGGGGGAGGGGTACGAACACCGCCGGCGAGAACCTCCAACCGCCTGAATTTGCAGGCTTTGCACCCGACTTGCAACCTTCCCGCGCCTGTGCTACTCTTGGAAAGCTGGAATTGAGCAGTGGAAGCCTCCCGGTGGCCGTGTGGCCTGCCCAAAGAGGGAAATGGGAAGCAGGTTCGTTGGGTAGGATTGGGAGCGCGTGAAGCGCTCCGTTAACAGCCCCTTTCGGGGTCCCCACAAAGAACAACCCCATTGCACGGCCCGGGAGAGATTCCCGCGAGCTCTAGCGGCTCGGCGCTGATTGCGCTGGCGGGTGTTTGATATTTGCGCTCGCGCAAGCGCCCGGCGAGTTGGTTCGTTGCCGGGAGTTGACGAATCGGATTCTCCGGCTTGACCGTTCGGAGGAAGTTCGATAGTCTTGAAAAGTTCGCGCCAAAACGCCGACAGACGCCAAGCAAAGGCGGAAAGCGGCGACAGCGCATCGAGTTCGAGGACGTTCCGGCGCAGCCGGAGCCTCGATCCAAAAGGGTCCCGCCCAGGCGGATGACTCTCAAGGATCTTTGACAAATTGGTTGAACGTGCCAGTCGTGAGAAGCGGTCGGGTTTGGCTCGATCGGTCTCACAAGGTAAGGTGTCTCGACCCGCGAGGGTCCGGACACCGTCTCGCGCAGCAGACCTCCGTCGGCTGACGCGAGACGATCAGGCTTCAAACGAGAGTTTGATCCTGGCTCAGAATCAACGCTGGCGGCGTGCCTAACACATGCAAGTCGAACGAGAAAGGGGAGCAATCCCTGAGTAAAGTGGCGTACGGGTGAGTAACACGTGACTAACCTACCCCCGAGTGGGGAATAACTTCGGGAAACCGAGGCTAATACCGCATAACACCTGCGGGTCAAAGGAGCAATCCGCTTGAGGAGGGGGTCGCGGCCGATTAGT
>JASHUH010000299.1 GCA_030040115.1 Acidobacteriaceae bacterium
TTGGCCTCCATTTCCACGTGCAACGTCCGGGGATCGTCGTGACCCCACTCGTTAAGCGGAAAATGCTCCATGATGTTCAGCATGGAAAGCGCCGCGACGCCCTGCGTGTTGGGCGGGATCTCATAGACCGTCCAGCCATGATAGGTGGTCGATACGGGCGTAACCCACTCCGGCTGATAATCGGCTAAATCGGCCGCTGTCATCACGCCGCCTTCTTGCTGCGAAGTGGCGAGGATGGCCTTGGCAATCTCTCCTTTGTAGAACGCATCGCGCCCCTGCTCGCCGATCAAACGCAAGGTGCGCGCAATGTCCGGGTTCTTGAACATCTGTCCGAGATGAACATAACTTCCATTGGGCAGGAACACCCGCGCGAATTCCGGATGATCGGCAAAGGGCATGCCGTATTTTTCCCACTCCACGGAATTGGCTTCGGAGACGGGAAACCCTTTTTCCGCCAGCGCTTCGGCGGGCTTCAGGTCTTCAGCCAGGGACAGTTTTCCAAAGCGGTCATGCAGAGCCTGCCAACCCGCGACGGCGCCCGGCACGGTCACCGACCAGATGCCGCGCAGCCGGGTGATCTTTCGTTGTTGGAATGTCTCGGGCCTCCAGCCTGCGGGTGACCATCCGCTGGCGTTGATGGCATAGAGTTTCTTCGCCTTGTTATCCCAGTAAATCGCGAACAGGTCGCCGCCCACGCCATTCATGCTCGGTTCCACCACGCTCACGGCCGCATTGGCCGCGATGGCCGCATCGATCGCGTTGCCGCCCTTCGCCAGAATGGCCGACCCGGCGACCGAGGCCAGCGTTTGCAGCGTCGCCGTGATCCCGTACTGGGTGACCGTCATCGAGAAGGCATTGTCGCGTCCCGGCTCTGGCAGCGACGTCCGCATGGCGTGATCGACGGTGATGGAGGTGCCCTCTTCCCGGACCCGCTGCGCGCGGTTCCCTGCTCCTGCATCGCGCTGCGCAGCCGGCGCATCTGTCTGCGGCATGGAGGCCCTTTGGACCGGTTGCGCGAGGCTCATCGTCGGCATCATCAGAGCGATAGCAACTGCGGCAGACACGCGGCAAAACCCTTGGATAACGGGCATGGGTGACACTCCCTCGGCTTTGGTTGGCGCGATTTAGGCGCGCTAGCTCAACGTGCGCAGCGTTCACGGTTTGTGGGTCGGCCGCGCCGATTACGCCGAGGGGCTCACCGCGACCGCGACCGGCCGCGGGGCGAGAGCCGGGCGCACAAGCTCCTCAGGCCAGATATAGACCCCCAACCGGCGCGAATAGTGCAACACGGGCTCGACGTCGGGCAGCTCGATGCCGATGGCCCCGGCGAGGTCATTGCGTTCGATGTCCGCTTCGGCGTCTTCGAGGGGCCACGGCACGTAATGCAGGCTGGCGCGGATGGGCTGGCCTGCCCGGTTGGAGCTGAACAGGCAGGAGCGCTCGGCGACAAAGTGCTCCAGTGTGCCGCTGCGCAGTTCGGCCAACTTGCGCGTAGGTCCCAGACCGCGGTAATTGACTTTGAAGATCACCGGCCGCCCGGAAAAACGGCGGCGGCTATAGAAGGCGAACTCCCGCTCCGAGCGCTGCTCCATGCGCATCTCGGACCAGTGATAGGGCAGGTGATAGAAGATCCGGGCCATGCCCACAGCCAGCAGGTTGCTGGCGTCGAGCGAAAAGCACCAGATGCCGGGCGTTCCCGTAAATCGGTCGCGCACATACGTGCGCAGGTTGAGATCGGGAAAGCCGCCCAAGCCCGGCGCCGGCGGCACGCCGCGAACCTTGATGCGATCGAGCCAGAAGGGCACGGCGCCCAACCAGGCCGAGCCTTGAAAGGCGTCAGGTTCGAGCCACTCGGGAAGCAAGAGCGCCAGGGACGGCGCCGGAACCGGCCAGTGCGCAAAAAGAAGGTCCTTCCATCGCTGGGCCATCGCCCAACGGCCCGGAGGCACAGGCCTGGGTTTGTGCGACGTGCGCACCACGTACTCCTGCATCGAACACTCCCGCCGCAGCGGAAATTCCCGCTCTAACGGCGGTTTACTTCCCAATGAATGACGCGGCCACTCCAAGCCCGAATCACGGCCCCATGCCGTATTCTGTTCGCGAGAGCTCGGTAATGTCCAGTAAATCTTTTGCTTCGCCCAGCGTCCGCAATCAGACTGAAGTTTTCGCGGTGCATGGCGCCGACCCTGAAGTGCTGGCCTTCGCCATGGCCAAGTATTCCCGCTCCGCGTTATCCATGCGCGAATCGCTCCGGGAGATCAACACCCAGCGCGCCGAGCAGTTCCTGAATACATTTTATTTCCAATACGGCCACCGATCCATCGCCGACCTGGCCCACATCGCATTTGCCGTGGAGCGGCTGAGCCTGCTGGCGGCCATCGTGCTTGTGGACGAGCCGCGTTGGGACGGGCAGGAGCGCTCCACACGCTATCAGAATTTTCGCCAATCCGGATGGTATCTTCCTGATTTTACGGGAGACGACGACTCGAAGCGGCTCTATACCGACACCGTTCAAAGCCTGTTTGCAACGTACGAGCGCGTCACGGCAGCCGCGCTCGAAGTGCTGCGTCGGCGCGTGGCCCGTCCCGAGAGCCTCAAGCCCGAAAGCTACGAGCGCACTTTGCGGGCGCGCGCCTTCGATGTGGCGCGCTACCTGCTGCCCCTGGCCACCAACACCTCCTTGGGCCAGATTGTGAGCGCGCGTACCCTCGAAACCCAGGTTACTCGCCTGCTTTCGCATCCCGCC
>JASHUH010000300.1 GCA_030040115.1 Acidobacteriaceae bacterium
GTTTATGACCACCAGGAAGGCAAAACCAAGGAAGAGTGCTTTGACGCTCTGCAAAAATCTCTCGCCAACGGATTCACCCATGTGCGAATTCAGCTAGGTGGCTATGGCGGCGGCGGCTTTATCCCTGAGGGCCAAGGCGACCGCGCCGAGGGCGGCTTTCAGGGGCCGGCCTTTGACCAGGAGCAGTATGTGGATGCGATTCCTCCCTTGTTCGACTACCTGCGTGCGAAGGCGGAGTTCGGGCCGAAGCTGCTTCACGATGTGCACTCCCATTTAACGGGCATGAACGCGGTCGAACTGGCGAGGCGCTTGGAGCCTTACCAGATGTTTTACGTCGAGGACATCCTTCCTCCCGAAGAACTGTCATACTATCGCAACATCCGGGAGATTTGCACCACGCCCCAGGCGGTGGGCGAGGTGTTTACCCACCCCTTGGAGGTCATTCCGCTCGTCAAGGACCGCCTGATCGACTTCATTCGCAATCGGGTTGCCGCCACCGGCGGCATCACTCCCATCCGGAAGCTCACCGCGCTGTGCGAACTTTGCGGCGTCAAAACAGCTTTTCAGGAGGGCGGAGAAAACGATCCCGTCAACCAGTTAGCGGCCTATCATATCGATATTTCCAGCAGCGCCTTCGGGATCCAGGAAGAGAACCATTTTCCACCGATTGTGCACGATATGTTTCCCGGCATGGCTGAGATTCGCAAAGGTTATCTCTATGACAGCGGTAAACCTGGGCTCGGTCTCGATATCGATGAAGAGCTGGCTCGCAAGAATCCGCTGGGACCGATGCGGAATGGGGGAGCCTATCCGACAGGCCGCACCATCGATGGAACGGTTTGGTACCCATAATTAGTTTGTCGCCACGCAGATTTATCCAATCGCCCAGGCCTCGGAAAAGGAGCCAGCCGCCCAGCGCCAATTTGCATGGTGCGAAAAGGCGGCGCCTGTGGAGCGACTATGGCTCGTTATAAAGCTGGACAGGAAGGTATGGGAGGGCCGCTCACGACCGAACAGGTGATCCGGTGGTGGGAGTCGCGGCGGCGGCTCTATAACGTGGTGTTGCTCGCTATCGGAGTGGCGGCCATCGCGTGTATGGAGTGGCCGATGACGAAGGTGATCCCGATGCCTGAGGGTTTCGAGAGGCGCCGTTCACCCGGCTCTTCCCGCGGTCATGCGCGATTCGGGGATACGGATAAAAAGACGCTGAAACAGGATGCCGTGGTGGGGGCTGAAGGTCGGGAATCGCAGCCTTCGGACGCATAATGGAATCCTGGCTCAAGTGAGGCTTCTGTGATGGTAAAGTTCTCCGGTGTTCGGCCGATGGCTTCCTTCGCTGCAGCATGTCTCCTGCTCCCGGCCCATTTTTTCCTGTTCGCGGCGCAATCTGCACAGAGGCAGGGCGCGCCGCCGGGTCGCCGGGACGCCGCCAGTGGCGATCCAGTCCAGTTGACCGCGGCGCAGGATCGCGAGCGCATGCTGCGGCTGCTGGGCATCAGCGACTCCCGCATGCGCCCGCTTTCTTCCACCGATGCCAAAGCTCCCAACGCCGCCAATTACGATGAGGCCAAAGCGGATGCTTATTCCACGCTGCCGGACCCGCTCGTGCTGAACAACGGCCAGCCTGTCACCACGGCGGCGGCGTGGTGGACCGAACGTCGGCCGCAGATTGTTGCGGAGTTCGATCGCGAGATTTTCGGCTATGCGCCTCGCCATCTTCCAACGGTAACCTGGAGCGTGGTGAAGTCCACACCGGAACACGCTGACGGGATGGACGTGATCACGCAGCACATCGAGGGGCGCGTCGATAACTCGGTCGATCCGAAGATCCCTGTCCATATCGATCTGCTGCTGGTGACGCCGGCGCATGCTGCCGGACCCGTACCCGTCATCATGGAACTGGCGTGGGACTCACAGTTTCAGACGGCGCTCGCCGGACCCGGGGCCGGAGCTCCGGACAAGTGGGGCGTTCCCTGGCAACCGGTGCTGCGGCGCGGATGGGCCTTTGCGATGCTCGATGCGATGAGCTATCAGGCCGACAACGGCTCGGGACTGACGGAAGGGATCATCGGACTGATGAACCATGGTCAACCGCGTGGACGGTACGACTGGGGAGTGCTGAAAGCCTGGGCGTGGGGTGCCGGCCGGGCGCTCGAGTATTTCGAGACCGACAAGGCTGTCGATGCGAAGCAGGTGGGTCTGGAGGGTCACTCGCGGATGGGCAAAGCCGCTCTGGTCGCCATGGCCTGGGACCAGCGGTTTGCCGTCGTGTACAGCAGTTCCTCGGGCGAGGGTGGGGCCAAACTCTATCGCCATGAGTTTGGCGAGCCGCTCACCAGTCTAACTTCGGCATCGCTCTATCACTGGTTCGACGGCAACTTTCTGCGTTATGGCGGACCGAAGGACGCGGGCGATCTGCCCGTCGATGCCCATGAGCTGATTGCCCTCTGCGCGCCTCGCCCCGTGTTCATCGGAGGCGGTGCGGACGTTGGCGACGGTTATGCCGATCCGAATGGCGACGCGTGGGCCGACACCAAAGGGATGTTTCTGGCGGAGGTCGCAGCCGGGCCGGTGTACCGGCTTTTGGGCGTGAAGGGTCTGGGAACCATGGTGTACCCTCCCGTGGGGACCACGCTGATGGAGGGAGATCTGGCCTTCCGACAACATCCATACGGCCATACCCCGCAGCCGAACTGGCCGTATTTCCTGGACTTCGCCGGCCATTATCTCCATGCGCCGGGCAGGTTCCGGCCAGCGGGGCGGCTGCCCGGGGTTGGGAATCGGATCCGATAAGCATCGGAGCCACCACACTTCCAGCGACCCACCGCGGCCGGAAATTCTACCGTCGAGCGCAGGGCAAAGCACTCTATGAAAGCGAGGGATAGACGATAGACGATCACCAGATACTGGGGTGCTGGCGTCAAAAGATATTTTTCATTTCCAAGAACAGCCAAGAAAGGCTTACAATGATGCCGTTTTGGAGTTCAAAAAGGAAACTCCAGATGATGGCTTCGCACTAAAGGGCGCCGCGGGGGGCCGATTGCGACTCAACGACGGCCTCGGCACGCGGCTGCGGCCCGAGGAGCCTATGAGCGCTTCCCCTGCTCCACAACGCCGACCCCAACAGCGAGACCTACTCGCCCACAACCCCATAACAAGAAATTCCCGTTAAGGTTGGAGAAAAACGGGGCAAGTCAACAGCGACTACCTGGGCCTGGAAGAGGAGTATAAGTTTGTATCGATGTCTCCCAGCCGCGAAACGAAGTAAGAAACTGCGGTACATCGTATCCGCCGTTCTGACGGTTTGGCCTCTCGCGCCGCTTTCTGCGCAGGGCGGAAACACAAATCCGGATCCTCACGACGTTCGCGCGGGCTCTGAGATCTTTAACAGCATATGCACCGTCTGTCACGGACAAGAGGGAAATCAGGTGCCGGGCGTGGACCTGGCGCACGGGACATTTCATTTCGCAAAGACCGATCAAGATCTAATCCATATCATCCGCAATGGCATTCCAGGAAGCGGCATGCCTGCAAACAATATGTCAGAAGCATCGGCGGCGGCTGTGGTTAGCTATCTACACCAAATGGCTGCCGATAACGCCGACAATACCATCACCAATGGGAATGCGGATCACGGGAGAGTTCTCTACCAGAGCCTGGGCTGTGCAAAGTGTCATCGCATTGGGGAGGTGGGTTCCCGGCTCGGCCCCGACCTCACCAACATCGGCAATCTCCGCCGCAGCGCCATTTTGGAGCGCAAACTGCTGGATCCGGCGAAAGATATCCGTCCGGAAAATCGCTTCGTAACAGTCGTCACCGAAAGCGGGCGCACGATCACCGGGAAGCTGATGAATCAGGATACGTTTACCGTTCTCCTGATGGATCCGTCGGAGACTTTGCTTTCCTTTAACCGGGCAGACCTCAAACAGGTCACTATCGAGGATAAGTCCACCATCATGCCGTCTTACCGGGATAAGTTGAGTAACCAGGATCTCTCCGATCTTGTTACTTACCTGAAACAGCAGAAAGGTGCGCCAGTCCAATGACGAAACTGCTAACGGCTCTGTTGTTTTGGTTTGTAACAGGTGTGAGCGTTCAGTTAAGGGCCCAGGTGACTTCGGACGATTTGCTCAACGCAGCAAATGAGCCGCAAAATTGGCTCACCTACTCCGGAACCTATATGAGCCAGCGATACAGCACGTTGAGCCAGATCACTCCGGAGAACGTAAAAAACCTGTCGCTGGCATGGGTATGGCAAAACAGATCGCTCGAATTGTTCGAAGCGACGCCTCTGGTCGTGAATGGGGTTATGTATACGGTGCAGCCGCCCAACACCGTAGTCGCGCTGGACGCCAAGACCGGAAGGGTCTATTGGACCTATGAATATGATCCATCGCCCAATTCGCGTGCGTGTTGTGGCTGGGTGAATCGCGGCTTGGCGATCCTCGGTAACACCCTCTACATGGGGACTCTTGATCAGCGGCTTTTGGCCATCGACGCCAAAACCGGTCATTTGCTCTGGTCATCTCAGCCTGAGGACGCCCCTTCGTTCGATCGGGGGTACTCCTATACGCTTGCTCCCCTCGTCGTGAAAGACAAAGTCATTGTGTCGTCAGCCGGCGGAGAATATGGCATCCGAGGCTATATCTCGGCATTTAACGCGAAGACCGGTAAGGAAGAATGGCGCTTCTATACCATCCCAGGGCCGGGAGAGCCCGGCCACGAAACCTGGGGTGGAGATTCATGGAAGTTAGGTGGTGGGTCGGGCTGGCTAACCGGATCCTACGACCCTGAAACGAATCTCATATTTTGGGGAATAGGAAATCCGAGCCCCGACTGGAACGGTGACATTCGGCCAGGCGATAACCTGTATACGTGTTCGGTCGTAGCCCTGGATGCAGACACTGGAAAGCTCAAGTGGTACTTCCAGTTTTCACCGCACAACGAATTTGATTACGATTCAGTTCAGATCCCCGTGCTTGCCAACATCGACTGGAAAGGGAAGCCAAGAAAGGTGATGCTATGGGCGAATCGAAATGGCTTCTTTTATGTTCTGGACCGAGTTACTGGTCAATTCCTGCTCGGTAAGCCATTCGTCAAGGTCAACTGGGCGGATGGACTGGATGCAAAGGGACGGCCT
>JASHUH010000301.1 GCA_030040115.1 Acidobacteriaceae bacterium
GGTCGAGGACGCTCTTGGCTTCGAGGATGAACTCGACGGCGTCGCGCGCGGCGCCATAACCACCGGGGTTGGGGGTGACATAGTGGGCCTCGGCCTTGACGCGCTCGCGGGCATTGGCGACGGCGACGGCAAAGCCCACCTCACGCATCGCGGGAAGGTCGATGACGTCGTCGCCGACGTAGCAGATTTCATCGAGGGCGACGCCTTCCTGTTCCATGATCTTGCGAATGGCCTGCATTTTGAAGGCGCAGCCCTGGTAGACGAATTCGAGCTTGAGGTCGCGGGCGCGGGTGGCGACGGTTTCGCTGATGCGCTTGGTGATGACGCCGCATTTGAGGCCGCCGAGGCGGGCCAGCGAGATGGCCGTGCCGTCGTGTGCGCTGTAGCCCTTGGCTTCCATCATGGTGGTGGAGCTTACGCCGAAGCCGATGCCGTGATTTTTCTGGAGTTCGTCCAAGGCGCTGCCGTGCGCTGCACTGGGGCTCCCCGGGACAAGCCAGATAGTGCCATCGGTGAGGACGCCATCGACGTCAAAGAGGATGATTTTGATTTTGCGGGCGCGATCCTGCGCGGAAGCCGTCATGCTTTGATTTTATCGATTGACGCCTGGATTTGAGATGGCGGGGCTTTGCGGTTCGTTCCAGGAAGAGGCCGCAAAAAGACGGAAGTTCGTTTTACTCCGTTCCGCCGCTTCCAGAGGCGGTGACGGCTTGCGTGCCGGCGACGGCTTGGGGCGGGCGCACCAGCACGGCGAAACGAGGGAAGGCGAAGCTACCCGCGGCGTCGTCGATGACGTTCAACTGGCAGAGATACTGGCCGGGCTTGAGACGGGCGAGCGGAACGTCGAGCTCGAAAGCCACGGCGTCGCGGCCTTCCTCATTGACCGCTCGGGCCCGAACCAAAGGCGTTTCGTAGACCTTGGTCGATCCCTGAATCAGTTCCAGGCTGCTGAGCAGGTCGACAGCCGATTTAGGCTCCTTGGGCCCGCCCGGCTCGGATTTATCGCGCGCGGGATCGTAGACCTCAAAGAGCAGATACATGTGCTGGTCCTGGCGGAAGACGTGGCTGATGTTGGGAATGTATTCCTGGCCATTGCGCACCAGTGGATCGATTTCCCTGCCGGGCGCTTTGCTGGGCTGGCGCACTGCGGCGAGCACGATGGAACTGATCTTGAGCGGCGCTTTTTTCATGTCGGGCAAGGTGATGTTGGCCATGAATGAGCCCATGCGCCCAGTCTGATTTTCGCGCACGACGAACTTGAGCGTGTATTTGCCCGGCGGCAGGTCAAAGCTGGTGGTGTACTCGATGTTGCGCTGGCGAGCCTGGAGCGACTGGTCGAGATTGAGCTTGACGGTTTGGCGGGCGCGGCCGACGGGACGCTTCACCTCGTCGATCACCACGCCGATGATATCGAGCGTCGCCTTGTCCTTGTCGCCGCCTTTCACAAACGGAATTTGCGAACCCGGAATGAGCAGTGAGACGGGCACGTAATATCGATTCTCGTTGAGGCGGAAATAGCTCGCGTCCATGTAGACGGGAATGTCGGTGGCGGGCAAATCGCTGGCCAGCTCATCTTCGAGTTCCTGCTCGCGATCTCCGCGGCCGGAGTGGCGGAAGTCGGCAGGCGCATAGTAGCCGGGCCGGTATTGGAGCTTGATGCCGGGGCGATCGATCCTGATGCTCAGGCGTCGATACTTGCCGTCGCGCGCGGGGTTGGTGGAGTGATAGCCGATGGCGTAATAGGCGGAGGTGTCGTTCTGGACCTGGGCAAAGGCGGGCGCAAAGTCGTTGGAATCGAAGAAAGCCTTGCCGCCGGTGTCGGTGGAGAGCGTGGCCATGACTTCCTGGGTGGCGAAGTTATTGTTCATGTTGTTCATGAGCGCGCCGCCGGTGTAGGCGCCCTGACCGCGCAGACTGCCGGTAGAGGCGTCGCCCAGAGGAAGAACGGCCTGCAGGCCGCGCGTGTCCACGCTATAGATAGCCAAGTTGGCGCGCACCGCCGTGTTGATGGCCGCCCGCAACGAGGCTTCGTTCTCAATGCCGTCGCGCTGGATTCCGCCGGAAAAATAGAGCAGCGACTTTTTCTCGCCGATCCGTTCGAGCGATTTCGAGATGGCCTGCAGGGCGAAGAGCTCGCGATCGGTGTTGATGTCGTTGTACTCCTCTTCGTCGGGCGTGTAGCCCGTAGTATCTTCCACCTGATTCGAGTTCGCGGTAGCCCCGAGAGCAAAGCCCTGCCCTTCGGTGCCGTTGTAGGCGCCTACTTCTCGGATCAACGCGTCCTTGTCGGCGGTGAAGTCCTGGTCCACACTGAGGGTGTCGCCGAGCGAAACCAGAGCCACGAGATCGGCGGGCTGCATGCGGGTGCGGAGAAACTGCTGCGCCGCGTCGACGCAACGATCGAGATCCTCGGGCTGCATCGAAGTGAGATCGAAAAACATGACGATGAGGCGGTGATTGCGGAGATCTTCAGGCCGCGCCACGACCACGGCTTTAGGCCCGTTGGCGCTGTTCGGTCCTGCGGCCAAGCCGCTTACGGTCGCCTCGCGCAGAGGCGTAGCCATGTCGACGCTCTGGAAGTCGAAGGTGGCGATCTGCTGCTCTTTGCCGTCTTCGTAGACGCGGAAGTCGCTCTGCTTGAGGCCACGCACAATCTCGCCGGTTTTAGCGTCGCGGGCCACGACGTTGGTGAGCACGAGTTCACCGCGCAACTGCATGGTAAACCCGGCTTGGGGCGTCGTGGAGACTGCGGGAGTTTGCTGGGCGCTCATTGGCGGCGCCCCGGGAAGACCCAGAGCGAGTGTGGCGATGCCTGCTCCGATTTGCTGCGCCAACTTCCTCATTGTTTTGCTCCCGTTTTCCTCCACGGCCTTGGCGCGTTAAGAAATGCTCGCAGGTTAGCAAACTTAGTCCGCGCTAAAATCTGAAGCGCGCCATAAACTGGAACGACCGCATGGCGCCCACTGAGCTCACCTGGCCGAAGGTCGGCGAGCCCACGGTAGTGTTCACGCCACTATATTGCACCGTGTTGAAGGCATTGTCGATAGTGGCGCGAATCTCCATACTCCGCGTCTCACCCAACTGCATGGTTTTTGAAAGCGCCATGTTGTTCTCGACCGTGCCCGGCCCCTCGATGGAGTTACGCGGTGCGTCGCCAAAGGCGTTGCAGTATCCGGGCGTAGCCGACGGCAGCGAATAAGCCGCCGGGTTGAACCACTCGAGCAACGATCCGCCCCCGGCGGTAACCGAAACTCCCGGCACGCGGTTGGCGCGCAGCGCGCCCGCGGTGCCGCAGGCAACGCCGGTGGCTGTGGGCGTATAAGTGGGCGTGAGCCAGCCGCCGCTGGCAAAGGTAAAGTTGCCGGAAATGGAGAGGCCCTCGAGGATATGGTCGCCCGCGCCTGTGGTGAGCCAGCGCTTATCCTGGCCGAAGGGCAGTTCGTAAAGATACGTGCCGCTGACCGAATGGCGAGGGACCAGACTCGAGTTGCCTTCTTCGGCGGCCAAGTCCTGCCAGTTTTGCGCCACCGTGGCCGAGCTTCCGTTCACCGCGCTGGCGTCGTCAATGGCGTGCGCGAACTGGTAGTTGGCGCCCATCGCCACGCCGCCCGATAAACGCTTATTCACCCGGAGCGTGCCCGCGCTCATCTTGTAAAAACCGAGCGCTTGATCATAGTCGAAAACCAGGCCGGTGGGATCCGCGCCGGGACTCGAGGGCGTGGCGCGCGGCGCGCTCATCATGTCCAGATGGTTGGCTTTCGAGCCGTTGTAGCCCACATTCATGACGATGCCCCAGGGCAGCGTTTTCTGCACGTCGAGGTTCCAGACCTCGACGTACGGAAGCGGATAATGCGGGTCGAGCGCGTAATTGCCCACACTGGCCGACACGGGAAACCCGTTGGCGAGCGTGAAGCAGGTCCCGGTTTGGACGCAGGCCGTGGAAGGCGTGTTACCCACGGATTCCTCATTGGTCTGCTCGTCGGTAAAGGGCGGCTGATGAGCCATAGTAGTGGCGAAGGTGGCATATTCACCGACCGAATAGTTCATACCGAAGCCGGCCCGGATTACGGTTTGGTTCACCTTGGGAACGCGCAGCGCCAAGCCCACGCGCGGGGCAAACGCCTTGCGCCAGGGGTAGACCAGGCTCGCGGGCAGTCCCGCTGCGCTGGCCTGGGCTTCGGTTTCGCTGATAAATCCATTGCTGGGATTGGTGAGCACATCGGCGAGGCGGCCGTATTTCTCTGTGTACGGCGCGTAATACTCGTAGCGCACGCCGTAATTCAGAGTCAGGTACGAAAGCGCCCGCCAATCGTCCATGGCGAAAGCGTCCATGGCGTTATCGCGGAGGTAGCTTTTGGCCAGCGAGGAGTTGAGCGTTGCGGATTGGGGAAGCCCAAGAAGGAAATCAGCGAGCGCCGAACCAGTGGTCGGGTCGCCGGCGGGGTCCTCGGTGAACAGACCCGTGAACGTGAAGCTTCCGGTGGCGTTCGAGCCGGCCAGGAAATCCCGGTGAACGCGGCGATAGTCGCCGCCGAAGCGCAGGTTGTGCGTGCCGTGTCTCCAGGCCAAGACCTCGGAGAAGGAGATGGTCTGGGCCAGCGAGAAGTTCGGCTGCTGCTCGCTCAAGCCGGTAATGTTGCTGAGGTTCACGTCGGGCAAGCCGTAGTTGAGCGGCACGTCATTGGGAACGATGACGCCGGCCGTGTAGCCGGGATTGATGGTCGTATCGGTGAAAAAGTTAATGGTGTCGCTGTTGCTGCGGTTCCAGCTGGTGTTGAAGATGCTGGTGATCCGGTGATAGCCAACCGTGTAGCCGGCCTGCAGCGAGTAGGAATCAGAGGCCTGTTTGCCGCCCAACTGCGGAAAGAGGTTCACCAGGTCCGACGCGGAATGAGCCCAGTTGTAGTTGAGGTTGACGCTCTGGCGCAAACTTTGGTTTTGCGACTGGCCGCGACGGCCAAATCCGCCAAAGCCGCCGCGTCCGCCCGGTGGGCCGGCGTTGGCGCCTAAGCTGCGCATATAGCGAACGCCGGCCTGAGTGGTGTTCGATTGCGCAGTGGTGAGCAGGTGGTAATTGTAGTTATTCGCCACATTGGCGCCGGTGAGATTCGGGGCAGGGAAGTAGTTCAACAGCGCGGCGGCTTGCGGCGCGATCTGCGTCGGAGGAATGATGTTGGGCGTTCCCAGATAGCTGAACTGCTGGCCGGTAGCGGGATCATAGATGGGGGCCAAGCCGAGAGCGGAGAAATCGCCGCTCCGCTCCGCCAGCGTGGGGACGGTGCCGTATTCATCCTCGGGGCTAGAGCTGCGCTGACCGGAAAGCGTGAAAAAGACCGTGTCTTTGCCGCTGGGTTTGAAGAGACCGGGAATGTAGGGCTCGCTCATGAAGGTGAGGCCGAAGCGGTTGGTTCCGTTGGCGGGCTGGAGTTGTGGCTGACCGCGGAGCGCGAAAGGCTCGGCGTTCAAGGCAGAGTTGCTTCCATCCCAGAAAATGGCGCCGTGGGGCTGGGCGGGATTGAAGTTGCGGAAGTTCCCGCGTCCCCCGAATCCGCCGCGCCCGCCACCGCCAAATCCGCCCCCTCCGAATCCGCCTCTGCCGGGGAACATTCCGCCGCCGCCCGCGAAAAGCGCGCCCCCGCCGATGAAAAGGGTGTTGCCTCCCATTCCGCCAAAGAGCCCTCCAGTGCCGGGAAGCTGCCCGCCGTTCTGCGCGCGGTAGGTCTCGAGCGCGTCGCGGAGGCGGTCCATATCGACCCCGGCAAGAGGACTGACCTGGCCCGATTGGCCGGAGACCGCCAATGAGTCGCCGCCAAAATCGTTATTTGAGGCGATCGAGGGGAGCTCCGCTCCAGCGACTCCGGCGGCGCCGTTGGCGGTATCGGCGCCGCCGCCAAGGGCATCCATCAGATTGAGGTTTTCCGCGCCATTGCCGGTTAACTGCTGGATGGCTTGGGCGGCCAAGCTCTCGATGCCGCCCGGATCGGCGCCGCGACGCGCCTCTTGCTGGGCCTGCTCGGCGACGCGAGAGGCTAGGATCAGCTGAAAATTCACGGTCCGGTCGCGTCCCGCCGCGTTGAGCAGCGCTTCGCCGGAGGCTTGGGCGAAGGCGGCGAAGTCGGTGCGGAGGACGTAGCGTCCGTCCTGCGGAATGGTCATGGACCAGGCGCCGGTGATGTCGGTGGTGGTGGAGTAACGCTTGCCGGTCAGCGTGTTCTGAGCGGTGATCGTCACGCCCGGGAGCGGGATATTGCCGCTCTTGGCCACGCCGTGCAGCCGGCCGCCGGCCATAGTCTGCGCCGCAATGGCCGGCGGGGCCTGGGCCGTCTGGGTGGATGGAGCTATGGTGGAGACTGGAGTGGAAGCTGCTGGACGCAATCTCCCTACCGAGCTATTTTGCCGTTCAGCCGCGGAGGTCTGCGCTGTTGCCGTCCAACAACCGGTCACGACAATTACCGCCGCGACCGCGCACGCCCGCATCTTTCCCCGCATTCACACCCGCCCTTCGATCCCATCCTTGCTCAATCTGACGAAACAGGCGGTGTGAAGGTTTACGGTGAGAAGCGCTGGGTTGGGGTCTCGACCGGCTCGCGAGGGGTCCATCCATCGCGGGATCGGCGCTGAGTCACGATAGCTTTTCGATCCCGGGAATTGAGTGCGGTCCTTTCTGCTGTGGGCCGTACAATCGGGTCAGAAACAGGCGGGTCAGAAACAGGGGTCAGGAGCAAGCGTGGAGAAAGGCTGGCAGTTCCCGCATCTGCGGTGGAATCCGCTGCGGCGGTCGTGGGTGCTGGTTTCCCCACAGCGCACCCAGCGGCCCTGGCAGGGCGAAGTGGGGCAAAAGTCCACGCCCGCGGAGGCCTGCTATGATCCGGAGTGTTATTTGTGTCCGGGGAATCGCCGCGCCGGCGGAGCGACAAATCCGGCATATCAGGGCGTTTTCGCCTTCGTAAACGACTACTCGGCGATCCTGCCGGAGATTCCGCCGATTACGTATGAGCCATCTTCGCCGCTGCTCGGGGTCCGACCGGCTCGCGGAATTTGTAAGGTGCTATGTTTTCATCCCGACCATAGCCTCACGCTGGCGCGCATGACGCCTGCGGAGGTTCGCCGCGTGGTGGGCGCCTGGGCGCGCGAATCCCAGGAACTGGGCGGCCTCGATTGGATCGAGTACGTGCAGATTTTCGAGAATCGCGGGGCCATGATGGGGGCCAGCAACCCGCATCCGCACTGCCAGATCTGGGCCACGGATTTTGTGCCCGACGAGCCGGCGGCGGAGACCGCAGCTCAAGCCGAGTATTTCGCGCGTAATGGGCGCTGCCTGCTTTGCGATTACGTCGCGACCGAACGCGCCGCCCAGGCACGGCTGATCTTCGAGAACGAGCACTTCGTCGCACTGGCGCCGTGGTGGGCGGTATGGCCGTTCGAGGTTCTGCTGGTAAGTCGCCGCCATTGTGGAGACCTGCCACAGCAGAGCAGCGCGGAGAGAGACGGGCTGGCCGAAGCATTGAAGCGGTTGACCACGCGCTACGACAATCTCTTTGAAACGTTCTTTCCGTACACGATGGGTTTCCACCAGGCGCCCGCCGATGGAGCCGAGCATCCGGAGTGGCATTTTCACGCACACTTTCTGCCGCCGTTATTGCGCTCCGCCACGGTGCGGAAATTTATGGTGGGATTTGAAATGCTCGCCATGCCGCAGAGGGACATCACGGCGGAAACCGCTGCCGAACGGCTGAGAAATTGTTCGGACGAGCATTTCTTCCCACGATGAAACTGGTCAAGTGGCGGTCAAAGAATGAGGCAGAAAACGGCGAGACATGGTGAGCTCGCTGGGAATCGAACCCCGTCTCACTGAAAAGCAAACTGGATGATCCGCAACTGGGGAAGCCCCGTGGCGCATTGAACCGCCAGGATCTGCAGAACTATGGTCGACCCTGCGCTCTTACAAACACATTTGCGCAACGGCGCCTTTTCGCTCACGCCCAGGCAGTGCGAAACATTTGACCATGAGAACACGCGGAACGACAATGAATTCTGGCTCGTAAGTCAAAAGAAAGGGACTCCCCAGGAGCGCAGGTATGTGGCTGCCGCTCGCGTGAAACTGCGGAGTTGCAATCCAAAAAGGGGAACATTTTGCCCTTTTCTCTGATTCAATACCGTCAGCCCTCTGGAGAACGCGTTGTGGCCGCTCTCGACGCGGCGGGCGCCGCAAATCGGCTTACCGGCGCCGATTCAGTTTATGACTTGGCATCGCGTGCCGTGGCGCAGGAAAGCAGCCTGGATGCGGCGATTCGCGAAGCACTCGGCGTGGAGGTCGTGGAACTCCACGCCATCGCGAAGGAAGGCCGATTTTTGCCTCCCATCGATCATCCCGAGCCCGCCCGGTTGTACCTGACGGGCACCGGGCTCACGCATCTCGGTTCGGCGGAAGGCCGCGACCAGATGCACCGCTCGGCCGCTGCCAAATCCGAGCAAACCCACTCCATGAAGATGTTCCTGATGGGCCTCAATGGCGGTAAGCCGCAGCCCGGCACAACCGGCGTACAACCCGAATGGTTCTACAAGGGAAACGGAAGTTGCGTGGCGGCGCCTGGCGGGTCGATTGTTTCCCCCGCGTTTGCGCTCGACGCTGGAGAGGAACCGGAAATTGCGGGCGTGTATCTTATCGGGCCCGACGGAACACCGTTACGGCTCGGCTTCTGCCTGGCCAACGAATTCTCCGATCATGTGACGGAGCGCGCCAATTACCTCTGGCTCGCGCACTCCAAGTTGCGCCAGGCGGCGCTGGGGCCGGAACTGCTCATCGGCGCCTTACCGCCAGACGTGCGCGGCGTCATCCGTATTTTGCGCAACGGCGCGGTGGTTTGGGAAAAGCCGTTCCTTTCCGGCGAGAAGAACATGTCGCACAGCATCGAAAATCTGGAGCATCACCATTTCAAGTATGTGCAATTTCGCCGTCCCGGAGATGTCCACGTGCATTTCTTTGGAACGGCCACATTGTCGTTCTCCGACGGGTTTCGCGCGGCGCCGGGCGACGTCTTTGAGATGGAGGCTTCCCCCTTCCGTTTGCGGTTGCGCAACACCGTCATGATCGCGCCGGAAGAGGAGATCGCGATCCGCGCGCTTTGAATCTGCCGCCCCTCGTCGATGGCGGCCGTTCGCGCCAGACGGAGAGCCTCACGCCAAATCATGCTTTTTGCGTTTGATTACTCGTAAGTCGCGGCATCGGGAAGACGTAGCGGCCTTCGATACCAATGCGTGCGCGCGCCGACAACTACGGCGCCGATCAAAAGCCAGATGCTGCCCGCAATCTTCGCCGGGCTGGCAAGTCCCCACCAGATGATGGCGCAAAATGAAAAGCCGAGCAGCGGAAGGACGACGTCAGTCAGGAAGTTTCTTGAGCGCCCGGGAGGACAATGGAGCCAGTATTGCCAAAACACCGCAGCATTCACTCCCATGAAGCCGAGGAAGGCTCCGAAGTTGAGAATTTCGGCGGTTAAGTCGAACGTGAGGAACTGCGCTCCGACAAAGGCGGCCACACCGATGAGAATCACATTCAGGTCCGGGGTATTATGCACGGGATGAATCCTGGCGAAAATGCGCGGCGGCAGGACATTCTCGCGCCCCATGCCGAACAGCAATCGTGCGGCGCCCACCTGCGCGGTGAGCCCGGAGCCGACTTGCGCCACCACCAGCAGCAGGGCCGTGGCTTGCAGCAGCAACAGCCCTCCGACTCGGCCGGTCACGTCGACAAAAGCCGTTTCCGGGTTACGGAATGACGCATAGTCCGGCCAGACAAGCTGGCCCAAATACATCAGAAGCGCGCCGAACAAACCCGTGAAAACGCAGACGCCCACCGCGGCAAGCATGACGTTTCTACGCGGATTCTTCACTTCTTCCGCCAGCGTGGTGACGGCGTCGAAACCAAGGTAAGTGAGAGCGGCAAAGGACGTTGCTCCGACAATGCGGCGAACGCTGAAAGTTGCGGGATTGTAAAAAGGCGCGAAAGAGAACAGGCCCGCTGCGCCGTGACGGATCAGCAGATAGCGAACGGCGAGAACAATGAAGCTGAAGAGCACGGCAAACATGAGAAAAAGCAGAATCCGGTTGGTGCGGGCCGTCGAGCGGATTCCGTGCAAATTGAGCAGCGTGACGCCGGCGGCGAAAATGCCGCTTCCGATCACAAACGGCAACCAGGGAAGCGCCCGCTGGAGGTTGAGCGCCGCGTAGATCACGCAGAACACAGGAATCACCAGGTAATCGAGCAGCATGGCCCATCCGGCGGCAAAACCCAGAAAAGGATGGATTCCGCGGCTGACATAGGTATAAGCGGAACCAGCGGAGGGATAGAGCGACGCCATTCTTCCATAGCTGATTGCGGTCAGGATCATGGCCACCATTCCCGCCAGGATGGTCAGCACTACATAGCCTCGAGACCGCTCGTCGGCCAAGCCGAATACGGTGGCCGTAGCGCTCGGCGTAACGGAGACAACACCGTACCAGAACAAGTCAGCGAGAGATAATACACGCTGAAGATGCGGCCCAGTGGTGGAACCCGACAAATCGGCGATCGTTTCGCTCATAAGCTTTGATTCGTTTATTACGGACTTGCAGGCTACGCCGGCTTTGACATCAGTGCGGTCAGTCAAACCAATGCATTCGCCCCGCTGTGCGATTTGAATTGCGTGACTGTGCCAAAGCATGTGTCCCAAAAGTACCGTCGGATATCAGGAGCACAAGCAAACCTCGCGAGATATGAATCTCTGGAATGGGGGGCGTAAATGTCATTGCAGTATATGATTGGCTCCAGTGAAAAAGCAACAGCAACATTTATCGGTAAATTCCGGCGGCCTGGCTGATGAGCGAGCGCC
>JASHUH010000302.1 GCA_030040115.1 Acidobacteriaceae bacterium
GACGCGCTGCGTGGATGGGGCGTGACCCCGATCGACATCGACAACGACGGCTGGATCGATCTGGCGGCCATTGTAGAGACCAAGGCCGGCCCGCAGGTGCGGGTATTTCGCAATCGCGGGGATGGCGCATTCGAGGACGTGAGCCGCGCGCTTGGTTTGAATAACGTGAAGCTGCGCGCGCCGCGCGGGCTGATTGCGGCCGACGTAGACGGCGATGGGACGCCGGACCTCATTGTGACGCAGTTGAATGCGCCTCCGGTGCTGCTGCGCAATGTGGGCGCAAACAAGAACCATTTTGTGCGCCTCGATTTGACCGGCTTTGCGGATAACAAGACGGCATTGGGCGTGAAGGTGGAGGTGTTTGCGGATGGGCTTTGGCAAAAATGGGAGCTGCCCGGAGCTTCGGGCTATCAGACCCAGGCGCCGCCGCAGATTCTCGTCGGACTGGGCACGGCCGCGGGCATCGACCTGCTGCGCATTCTTTGGCCTACCGGCGTGCTGCAGGATGAAATTGACTTACCCCACACAGAAACGATTGCGATGAAGGAAGTGGACCGGCGGGGCAGCTCCTGCCCGGTGCTGTTTGTGTGGAATGGGCGCAAGTATAAGTTTGTGACCGATGTGATCGGCGCAGCCGTGGTGGGTCACTGGTTCACGCCGACGCGGCGCAATACGCCGCGCCCCAGCGAGTGGATCAAAATCGATGGCGCGGACGTGCTGCCGGTGGGCGGCAAAGTGAGCTTGCGCTTCATGGAGCCCATGGAAGAGATCAACTACATTGATCAGTTGCGGCTGGTTGCGGTGGATCACCCGGCCGACGTAGACGTGAATCCCGACGAGCGATTCCTCGACGATCCGCCGTTTGCTTCGGGCCGCGTGGTGGCGAGCGCCGGTGCGCGGCTGCCCGTGGGCGCGTGGGACGGCGAAGGCCGCGATGTGCTGAACAAGCTGAGCCGCCGCGATCACGAGTTTGCCAGCGGATTCAAACCGCTGCCCTATGACGGCTTTGCCAGGTTACACGGGTTGACGCTCGATCTAGGCGCCGTCGCGCCGGGCTCGCCGTTGCGCCTGCTGATGACCGGCTATGTGAATTACTTCAGCGCCACCTCGCTCTACGCCGCGTGGCAGGCGGGCCTTAAGCCGATCCCGCCTTATGTCGAGGCGCAGCTTGCCGACGGCTCATGGCGGCGCATTTCGGGTGAAGTGGGGTTCCCGGCGGGACTGGAGCGCACTATTGTTGTGGACCTGACCGGCAAACTGCCCGCCGGCGCCCGGCGTATTCGTCTGCTGACGAACCTGCAAGTCTATTGGGACCAGGTGCTGATCGATAACCACGCGGAGGGCAAGTCGCGGTGCACAGAGCTGCCGCTGGCGCTCGCCACCGAGCATTTTCGCGGCTATCCGAAGGAGATCGATGGCGCCAGCCCCGGCGACCTGGACTACGACTACAATCGCGTGAGCCTGACCGGGCCGTTCCAGCGCGAGCGCGGCAATTACACGCATTTCGGCGATATCACCCCCTTATTGAAGAGCATCGACGACCGCTATGCCATCTTCGGCAGCGGCGAGGAGATTGCGGCGGAGTTCGATGCGGCCAAGCTGCCGCCGCTGCCGGCGCATTGGCAGCGCGATTACTTTTTCTATGCCGACGGATACGTGAAGGACATGGACTGGTGGGATGCTTCGCCGTTTACCGTAGCGCAGCTTCCGTTCCACAAAATGACGGCCTATCCGTATCCCGCGAGCGAGAGTTTCCCGGCGAGCGATGCCGCGCTTGCCTATCGCCTGCAATGGAATGATCGCTTCGATCCAGGCGATCCGGTCGCGTTGCACCGCTTCAACTATCAATGGCTTCCTTCCACCCCGGCAGACGACCGCGCCCCGGATGCGCAGCCGTGAGTGGCTGGAGCTGAAGATCGTAGGCGCGCGGGGAAAAGCGGTGATCGAGACCCCAGGTGATCTGGACTCCATTGGCTGGATTGCAGCGATCGCTTAGCGCTATACTTCATCGCAACTCCACAACAGGGAGTCCGACATGACGAAAAGAGGAATTGTGAGCACTGCAGCCAGCGGCTTGCTGGCTATGGCGATGGCGGTGGGAGCGATGACGGCGCCCGCGCAGGGGAACCTGACGATTTTGAAGCCGCAGGCGATGGAAAAATTGATGCCGGCGACCGTCTTTTATCGCGGGTTGTCGGCGACGACGGAGTTGCGCAACTCCGGCGGGGTGAAATTTAGCGACGGATACTACGTTTTGGCAAGCCTTGTGGACACCTCGGGTTACTCGGCGGCGACCGCGGCGAAATACCAGGCTTATTTGATTACCGAAGTTCCGATCCGGGCGGGAGGAATGAAACTGGGCGCCGGCGCCTATGGGGTTGGCTTCATCGCGGGCGACAAGTTCGTGGTGACCGATGTGGGCGGACATGACGTACTGACCGTCGACTCGGCCACCGACGGCAACTTGAAACGACCTATGCCTCTCGAGGTGCTTGCCGATGCGGGCGGAAAGTTCCGGCTCTACATTGGCCGCAAGTATGTGGTGCTGAGCCGGTAGAACCAGGTGCGCGCGGAGATGAGTTTGGTGGACATGCGTTGGTCGCTCCAGGCTGCCGCTTTGCGTCCGAGCCCCCGGCGCGATGCTTCGCAGGAGCGGATCTGGAGCCGGGGTTATGAATGAGGCCGGCTCCAGCATCGTGCTGCTTCCGGCGGTGCGTCAGCTTCAGCTGCTGCGGGACCGGCAAGTTTCCATCGCTGAGTTGGCCGCGGCGCATATCGCGCAGATCGAGCGGCTGAATCCGGCGTTGAACGCATTCGCGGATTTCGATCCGGAGCGCGTGCGTGCACAGGCGCGACGGCTGGAGGCCGGCGGAGAAGCGCGAGGACCGCTGCACGGACTGCCCGTCACGGTCAAATCTTCAATCGCCACGGCCGGCTTTCGCTGCGAGATTGGAAGCCTCCTGAACAAAGGTGACGTGCCCCGTGAAGACGCAGTGGTGGTGGCGCGGCTACGCGCAGCGGGCGCGCTGATTCTGGGCACGACCAACTGCCCGGAATTCCTGATGGCCTATGAAACGGCCAATTTGCTCTATGGGCAAACGCGGAATCCGTGG
>JASHUH010000303.1 GCA_030040115.1 Acidobacteriaceae bacterium
ACTCAGATACGTCATCGTCTGCAGCCACGGCGGCATGGTCGCAATGGGAAATCCGAACCCTGAAAACGTGATGGCCGGCATGATGAAAAAAAACGCCGTCACCATGGCCTGCTGCTGCGTTGCAGAAACCGTCGAAATCAGCAACCCCACGCCCAGCATGCACGCCAGAAACAACACCGAACCCGCGAACAATACCGCAATATGCCCGCGAAACGGAACCTGGAACCACAACGTGCCCACCGCGGCAATGAGCGACACATCGAAGAGTCCAATGAGAAAAAACGGCAGCGTTTTGCCCAGAATGAACTCCACCGGCCGGATCGGCGTCACCATGATCTGTTCCAGCGTCCCGATCTCCCGCTCCCGCACCACCGCAAACGCCGTCAGCGTAATCACCAGCACCAGCGTCAGGCTGCCGATCACGCCCGGCACAAAAAACCACCGGCTGCTCAGGTTCGCGTTGTACCAGGGCCGCTCTGCCAGCTCGACCGTCGGCATCTGCTCGACCATTTGCGGCGCGATCCGCCCCATGCGCGCCTCTTCCGCTTCGCGCGCAAACCCCTGCGCAATTTGCGTCACGTAGCTCGAAGCGATCAGCGCCGTGTTCGAATTGGTGGCGTCCACAATCACCTCGAGCGGCGCGCTTTGGCCCGCGTTCAGCTTGTGCGCAAAACCGGCGTCGATCTCCAGGCCCACCGTCGCCTCGCCGCGCTCGATCAAGGCGTGCAGCGCCCGGCCATCCGTCACCTGCGCCCGGACCTCGAAGTAAGGGCTCGACGTAAAACGCGAAATCAGCTCCCGGCTCTCCTGGCTCTGGTCGAGATCGAGCGCCGCCGTCGATACGTGATGAATCTCGAAGGTCGCCGCATACCCGAAGATCAGCATCTGCACCATCGGCGGCGCAATCAGGATCACCCGCGTGCGCTTGTCGCGGAGCACCTGGATGAACTCCTTGATCAGCATCTGCTTCAGCCGCGCCCACATCGCTCTTGCTCCCAGCTCCCTAATCCAGCCTCTTGTGGAAGGAATGCGTAGCCACCCCCGCCAGCACCACCGCAAACACTGCCAGCGGAACCAGGTCCGCCGGCAACATCCCCGTCGGCGTCCCTTTCAAAAAAATCTTCTTCAGCACCGACACGTAATACCGCGCGGGAATGATGCGCGTAATCCATTGCAGCGCTGCCGGCATCTGCTCGATGGCGAACAGAAACCCCGACAGCAGAAACGCGGGCAGAAACGTGATCAGCAGCGCAATCTGGCTGGCGGCAAATTGGTTCTTCGCCAGCACCGAGACAAAGAATCCCAGCGACAGCACCACGATCATGAACAACGCCGAGCTGATGGTCAGCGTCACATAGGAGCCGCGAAACGGCACACGGAACCAGGCAATCGCGATGGCCGCGCACTCCGCCACGTCGAAAAGGCCGAGAAGGAAATACGGCGCCAGCTTGCCCAGCATGATCTCCACCGCGCTTACCGGCGTCGAGATCAATTGCTCCATCGAGCCGCGTTCCCACTCGCGCGCAATCGTGAGCGAAGTAAGAAACGCGCCGATCACGCTCATCACCAGCGCCAGCACCCCGGGAACGATGAACGCGCTGCTTTCGAGATCCTCGTTGTACCAGGTGCGCGTCTCCACGCTCACCGGCGCCGGCTGTATCGATTGCCCGTGCTCGCGCAGCCAGTCAACCTGCACCCCGGAGGAATAGCCTTGCACCACCGCCTGCGCGTAGCCGATCAGCACATTGGCCGTGTTGTCGTCCGTTCCGTCCACGAGCGCCTGCACTTCCACCGGGCCGCCTTGCCGCAGCCGCTCCGAAAAGTCCCACGGAATCACCAGCCCCATCTTGGCGCTGCCGTCATCGAGCGCCCTGCCCAGTTCGGAGTAGCTGTTCACCGCCCGGATAACATGGAAATACGCGCTGGCCTGGAATCGCTTCACCAGGTCCAGGCTTTGCTGGCTGCTCTCCTGGTCGTCGACATAAACCGGCAGTCCTTTGAGATCGAGGCTCACCCCGTAGCCAAACAGCAGCATGAGCACCACCGGCATCACCACCACAATCATCAGGCTGCGCGCGTCGCGGCGGATGTGAATCATCTCTTTCCTCGCCACGGCGAGCAGGCGCGTGAGGCTCATGCCTTCCGCGCCTCCCCGTCGCGCGCCGTGGTCACGGAGACAAACACGTCCTCGAGCGTGGCCCGGATCTTTTCCATCCTGCCCACAGCGACGCCGCGCTCGGCAAGATACTGCCGGACTTGCGGCGCCGCCGCCTCCGCATCCTCCACGACCAGGTGCAGCGTATTGCCGAAAACCGCGGCGTCCGCCACCCCTGGCGCCGATTGCAACGCCTCCACCGCCGCGCCCAGCGGCTCGCACTCCACCAGCAGCAGCTCGCCGCGCATGGAGTCGCGTTTCAACTCCGCCGGCGTGCCCAGCGCCACAATCCGGCCGCGAAAGATGAGCGCCAGCCGGTTGCAATACTCCGCCTCTTCCATGTAGTGCGTGGTCACAAATACGGTCACGCCTTCTTCGGCCATCTGGTGAATCAGGTCCCAGAACTGGCGGCGCGAAACAGGATCGACGCCCGAGGTCGGCTCATCGAGGAAGATCACCGGCGGCCGGTGCAGCACCGCGCAGCCCAGCGCCAGCCGCTGCTTCCACCCGCCCGGCAGCGTGCCCGTGACCAGGTTCTCCTGGCCCTTGAGATTGGCCATCTCCAGCGCCCACCCGATGCGGCTCTGGAACTCGCCTGCGGGCACGCTATAGAGGCCGGCAAACAGACGCAGGTTCTCGATCACCGTGAGGTCGTTGTACAGCGAGAACTTCTGCGACATGTAGCCGATGTTCTGGCGCACCGCCTCGGGATGCCGGGCTACATCGTACCCGGCCACCACCGCGCGCCCGCCGCTCGGTCTCAGCAACCCGCACAACATGCGGATAGTCGTCGATTTGCCGGCTCCATTCGGCCCCAGAAAGCCAAAGACTTCGCCCTTGCGCACTTCCAGCTGAATATGATCCACGGCCACGAAATCGCCGAAGCGTTTCACCAGGTCCTCTACGACCACCGAATTGACATGCTCAGCCATGGCGCGCCGCTCCCCCGGCGACTGCGTCCACAAAGAGGTCTTCAATCGTGGGCGTTGTCTGCTG
>JASHUH010000304.1 GCA_030040115.1 Acidobacteriaceae bacterium
CTCGACCTCGATGAGGTTGGCGTCGATGCCGTAGACAGCCGCGCTGAGAGCCTTGAACAGCATGATGGAAGATGTTAGAGCGAGTTTATCATTGGCGAGGGCTGCGGACGAACGCGTCGCGGCCGTTCAATTGCCGGCGAGGGTTTGTGGAGGGCTGGGGCGCGGATCATAATGGACCTCATGCAGGAAAGTTCGCCGGCGGCGGAGACCGCCGCATCCAATGTTCCGGCTTCGCGCATTCCGGCTTCGCGAAGATTTTTCCGGCGCATAAAGAGCCTCTTCTTCCAACCCGAACAGGTGTACCGGTTTTACCTGAAATGGAAATATGGAGCGGGCCGGATTAAGGGCGCGCCCAACGCGGCATTCCCCAATGGCATGCTCCATAACCGCGAAGAATGGGAGCAGGCAAGCAAGGCGGCCAGGGAGCTTCATCTGCCATTGCACCGGGCGGAGGAGAAAAACTGGGATCACCTGGCGGCGGTGCAGGCGATCGCCACCGCACTTCCCCTCTCGGCGAGGATCCTCGATGCGGGTGCGGAGTTTTACAGCAACGTGCTTCCGGGTTTGTTCGTGTATGGATTCCGGCATCTCTATGCGATGAACCTTTCGTTTGCCGATCCGGCGCGGCGCGGCCCGATTCGTTATCTTCCCGGCGACATTACGCGCACCGGCTTTCCGGCTGGGTTCTTCGATGGCATCACGTGCATGAGCGTTATTGAACACGGAGTTCCGCCGGAAGCATATTTCCGCGAAATGCATCGTGTCCTGAAGCGCGGAGGCGTATTGATCACCTCGACGGACTACTACCCTGCGCCGATCGACCCCCGCGACAAGTTTGCGCACGGGGCCCCGATCAGGATCTTCTCGAAAGAGGACGTGGAGAAGATGTTCGCACTGGCGAAAGCCTGCGGTTTCGAAAAGACGGGAGAAGTCGAACTGGAGGCAACGGGGCGGCCGATACGCTGGGAGCTCTACGATCTCGATTACACCTTTTTGATTTTCACGCTGCGCAAGGCTTGAACTTCCAGGCGAATCGCGACAGACATGCGCGCGAGAAGCAAGGAAATCCCGGTGGAGAGGTGCAGAAGCCTTGCGGCGTTGCTCCACCAGGCGATCGTCAACATCCTCGCGCAGGGCCGATGTTCCATGCAAGCGCTGGGCGAGGACCGCTTTTGCGGAATTGCGATGCATGCGATGGCGCCCAAAGAGAAATTGGCGGCGATGCGCCAATCACCCTATAGCTGGTTGCATAAATGGTTAAGCGCAGTTGCGAAACGTCCCTCAGGGTCAAACCCCGCCATTCATGCGCCTTTTTACGGCACGGCTGAAGCCGTGCCCCTGCAAAACGGCATTTATGGAACCAGTTCTTTGCATTGAGGCTGGGGACGGATGCGTAACGCGCAGCGAAGCGGAGGCTCTTTGAATTCACGCAGCCCACTCGGCTCCAGAAGAAAAAATTGTTGCTCTTTTTTCCACTCTCATTACGTTTTTCTCTTGACATCGATGCTGCACAATTCTATACATTCTTCAACTGCAATGTAACGATTGCAGAATCGATGCAACCCATCGAAAAGGGAGAATAGGCAAAATGGCAACAAAGAAAGCAGCCAAGAAGGCGCCCGCGAAGAAGGCGGCGAAGAAGGCCGTAAAGAAAGCCGCGAAGAAAAAGTAGCGGACGACCAACCGAAAAGGCAACACTCCAAGGGGGGCGCTTTAAAGCGTCCCCCTTAGTGTTTTTGCTCCAAAAGCGTTCACGTTGTCGCGGAAGAAGGGAGGCCGTGCGCTGCGATCGCAGGCCGGCCGCGCCGCAAGCGCCACGCAGGACGTTTTCGACAATTCGATACGGCGCACGCGAGCCGCTTTCCGCAACCACAACGCTGAAATCGCTATAGACTGATGATTGATGCCGAGGGAGAGAAAGATGACCCGACGCCGATGGATCGCCGAGCACTGGGACGAGGCCACCGCAACCCTGGAGGGAGCGCAGGCCGAACACATGGCGCGCGTGCTGCGCGCGCAACCGGGAATGGAAGCCGATGTGGTGGCGGGCGGCCACGTCTTTCACGCCGAAGTTGCCGCCGTCACCCTGAACAAAGAGAAGAGCCAGGTGCGGCTGAACCTGGTGGCCGAGCTGCAGGCCGATCCCGCGCTGCCGGTGACGGTCATGTTGGCCGTGTATAAGTTCGACCGCATGGAGTGGGCCATCGAGAAGCTGACCGAACTGGGGGTGGCGGAGATCGCGCCGGTGATTGCGCGGAGAACCGACAAGCATTTGGCGGAGGCTGCGGAAAAACGGGTGCAGCGCTGGCGCCGTTTGGTCCACGAAGCCGCGCAGCAGGCGCGCCGCTGCGATGTGCCGCTGATTCACGATCCGGAGCCATTGTCGGTAAGGGTGCGCCACAGCGGCGCGGCCACGCGCATCGTGCTCGCGGAGCAGGAGCGCACCACCACGCTGCGCTATGTGGTTGAAGAAGCGATGGAAGCGGCGAAAGAGGAGATGCCGGCGCTGGAGATCGCCATCGGTCCCGAGGGGGGATGGGCGCCCGCCGAAGAAGCGCTCTTCGACGCCAACGGATGGCGCGCGGTGTCTCTAGGACCGCGCATCTTTCGCGCCGAAACCGCCGCCATCGCCGCGCTGGCTGTGGTGGCCTCTTATCTGGAGTGAACGCGCGGCTTCGAGCCGGCTTTAACGCGCCGCGCACCGCTAAATCGGGCAACCCGGAGGCAGAGCCGATTGCCTTGTTGCGCTTCAAGCATTCAGGCTGCGCATGTAGTCGGCGTCGAGCTTGAGCTCCTCGATGGGATCCATATCGAATTGCTCCTGCTCGACGAAGTAGTATTTGAGTCCGGTGGCCGCGCGCAGGATCGGTCCGTAATCGGGATTTGCCTTGCCCAGCACCGGCATGTGGACCTTGCCGTCCGGCTCATGCTCGATGGCTTTCACATGGATGAGCGGGAATCGCTTGGGGTCTTTGCTGAGGTAGTCCACCGGGTTGTGGCCCGACGCGTAAACCCAGCCGCAGTCCATTTCGAAGACCACGTACTTGGGATCGGTGCGCTGGAGCAGCAGATCGTAGACCAAAGTTCCGTCGATGACGGCGAACTCGGGCGTGTGATTGTGGACGCCGAAGGTCATGCCGGCCGACTTCACTTTTTCGCCGATGCGATTGAACTCGCCGGCAATCCAGCGCCAGTCATCGAGGGTGGGCTCGCCCTTGCTGTTGGGGTCGCGATGCATTCCGCCCGACGAGGAGCAGATCAGGTAATCGAGCCCGAGAGTATGGGCGTAGTCGAGCCACTGGTCGAGCTGGGTCTCGAGAATGTTGAGCGCGTGATGGGTGCTGACGCAGCGCAGACCGGCCTGGTCCATGGAGTGGCGGAATTCCGGCGCGGTGCGGCCAAAGTACCCGGCGGCCTCGACCACCGTGTATCCTGCGGCGCGCACCTGGTGAAGCGTGCCGTCAAAATCGTTGGGCAGGAGATTGCGCACACTATAAAGCTGCAGGCCGAGGGGCAGATGGCGGGCGCGGGCGTGGAGGCGCGCGGCGCTGAACGCGGCGGCTGCCGCCGCGCTCGTCTTGAGGAAACTTCTGCGAGAAAGATGGCTCATCGATAGACTCTCCGGGAAGAACGCTGCTCAACTTTTGATGGAATGGGTTTCGCCGTCCCAGACGGCGGCGCAGCGATGGAAGTAGGAGTAATTGGCCATGTGGCAGGCGATGGCGGCGTGGTTACCGAAAATTTCGTTTTCGACCACGGGCTGGCGCGTCTCCACGGCGCGGAAGAAGTTGGCGATGTGGTCGGCGGTGTCGTCATAACCGGGCGTGGCCGCATAGGTCTCCACTTCGGCCAGCGAGGCCGGCGGGGCAGGATGCTCAGTATGCCACTCTTCGAGGTATTGCTTTTTCGCCTCTTCGGTCCAGCCGTCGGTGGAGTAGCCTTCAGGCTGCGGGCGGGTGTCCTGTGGAACCACGGTCAGGGTGTTACCGCTGATGGTCATGGTGGCTTCTTTGCCATAAAAGACGATGGGCTCGCCCTCGGCGTTGTTCTGGTTACAGTGCAGATTGAGGATCACGCCGTCGTATTCGTAAAGCGTGGCCAGAAGGTCGGGGTAATCGCGGCCGTCCTTGAAACAAGTGAGGCTGCCGCTGGACTGCGCGCGCCGCGGGGCGGCGTTGACGCCGGTGACGCACTGGATACCCGAGAGCAGATGGACAAAGAGGTCGCCCGCCACACCCTCGCCGTAATCGGTGAAGCAGCGCCAGCGGAAGAACCGCACCGCATCGAAAGGCCGCTCGGGGGCATCGCGAAGAAAAGCCTTCCAGTCGATGGTTTGCTCGCTGGCGTCGGGCGGAACGGGATAAACCCAGGCTCCGGAGGGCGAGTTGCGGTCGGAGTGGCCTTCGATATACGTCACTTCGCCGAGGCGGCCGGAGGCGTAGATTTCCTGCGCTTTTTTATAGACGATGTTGCTGACGCGCTGGCTGCCCACCTGGAAGATGCGATGGTTGGCTTGGACCGCTTCGACCATGGCGAGCCCATCGGCGACGGAGTGCGACATGGGCTTTTCGCAATAGACATCTTTGCCGGCGTTGAGACAATCGATGACGATGGCGCGGTGCAGATGGTCGGAGACGGCGACCAGCACGGCGTCCACATCTTTGCGGTCGAGCAGAGAGCGATAGTCGCCGGTGGTGGGCACATCTTTGCCGTAGGCTTCGGGACCGGCCTTGCGGTGCATTTCGTAGAGGTCGGCGGTGGCCACCAGCTCGCCGTTGGGGACTTTGCGCGCCGAGCGCAGCAGATCGCAGCCGCGGATTCCGGTGCCGATGGAGACGAAGCGGATGGTGCGCCCCGTGGTGTTGTCTTGCGCCGCCAGCGTGGTCGGCTCAAGGAGTGTAGTATTGGCCGCCGCACCCGCCAAGGCCGCGCCCGCGCCCAGACGGACAAAATCCCGCCGCGTGATCCCAGAACTCTTCATTGCCGCCCTCCTATCGAGCGAGCACCATTCTCGCTCTCCGTCCCGCAGTATGTCCAGAACGTGAAACCGGAGTCGTTGATCTGCAGGGGCCGGCGCCGAATCTGCGGACCTGGGTTTGGTCAGTAGACGCCGGGGATGAGACGGCAGGTGTGGGCGCAGTAGGCTTCGTAGTCACTATCGAAGTGGGCGTGCAACAGCCGCTCTTCGGCGTGGATGCGCGCGAGGAGCGGTGGCGACATGGGCGCCACCAGCAGCAGCCCGACGCCGGCGCGAAAGGCCAGCACCCAGCCCAACATGCCGATAAGCAGGCCCAGGTAACTGGGGTTGCGAATCACGCTGTAGAGGCCATGGGTCTCGAGGGTGTGGCCGGGCTGAATGGCGACCAGACCGCTGAAGCGAGACCCGAGAATGAAGACCGGCCACAAGCGAAAGGCGCCGCCGGCGGCGTAGAGAAAGATACCCAGCCAGCGGACCGCGGCCCCATCGAGGGTCCAGAAGTTAATGCGGTCAGTGTACGCGGGCAGCCATGCGTTCACCAGCCCGATGAGGCCGAAGGCGACGAACACCCAACGATTGCCGCGGTCATCCTGCTCGCCGGGACTGACGTTGCCATCGGTGAATGGCGCGACGCACATCAGGACCACGGTAACCGCCCCGAGCGCAATCAGGGCCGGGTGCGCAAAGAAGGGCCGGACTCCGCCCCACGCGAGGACGGCGAGCCCGAATTGGATCAATGCAGGCAATAAACCCACGAACATGGTTTCCCGCGACGGGCGCAAGCAGTCTCTCCTCAAAACGGTCTCATCGTACTTCATCTTCAGACCGGTTTACGTGACTGCAAGCACGGGCATGGTTTGCACGAAAGGAGAAGTGCGCGCGCCAATCTTGCTGTTCGCCGGCGTCAGCGGCGGGCAGAGCGGAGCGTGGGTCGCGCATGGGAAAATAGATCGACGCCTGCTATGAGCGATCCAGTGAATCCGGAATCTCTGCCCGCCCCGGAACGCGCATCCGCCTCTCCTGTTGAGAATCCCGGGCCATCCGCATCCGCGATCGCGCCGCCAACGGCGGCCGCGCCGGCGACCACAATGATTGAAGATTCCATGAGTGGTGCGTCTGCCGCAGAGCCAGGCGCGGCGGACGCTTGGAGCGAGGACTCCGCGGTCGAGCCCGGCGAGTCATTTGCCGAGGCGCTCCAGGCTTTTGAGCGCAGCCATACACATGGCGCTGAGCGGCAACAGTTGGAGGGCCGGGTGATCTCCGTCTCCGCCGACCAGGTTTTCCTGGACATTGGCTACAAGATGGAGGGCGTGCTGCCGCGCTCGGCCTTCCAAAATAATGCGGAGGGGATCAAACCCGGCGACATATTCCCGGTCTCGATCACCGGGCGTAACGAAGAGAACTATTACGAACTTTCGCGCTTCCGCGTGGCGCAGCCCCGCGACTGGTCGGCGTTGGAGAAGGCCTTCGCGGAGAAGATAGCGGTGGCCGGGACCGTGACGGGGTTGGTGAAAGGCGGGCTTACGGTGGATGTGGGGGTGCGCGCGTTCATGCCTGGCTCGCGCAGCGGGACCCACGACGCCGCGGAGATGGAGGCGCTGGTGGGGCAGCGGATCGAGTGCCGCATCACCAAGCTCGACGTGACCGATGAAGACGTGGTGGTGGACCGGCGTGTGGTGCTCGAAGAGCAGGCGCGCAGCGCGCTGGCCAACCGCCGCGCCGCCCTCAAGGAGGGCGACACGGTCAACGGCAGGGTGCGGTCCCTGGCTTCGTATGGCGCCTTTGTGGAGATTGGCGGGCTGAGCGGACTGGAGGGCCTGCTGCACGTGAGCGACATCTCGTACAGCCGGATCGCGCGGCCCGAAGAGGTGCTTTCGATCGGGCAGGAAGTGAAGGTGCGGATTCTCAAAGTGGATCCCGAGACGAAAAAGATTTCGTTGGGTCTCAAGCAACTTGAGCCCGAACCGTGGGAGACAGCGGCGGAACGTTACCAACCTGGTCAGCGCGTCATGGGCACAGTCACGCGGGTCACGGATTTTGGGGCCTTTGTCGAGATCGAGCCGGGGGTCGAGGGACTGATTCATATCTCGGAGATGTCGTGGGCGAAAAAGGTGCGCCATCCTTCGGACCTGCTCAAGGCGGGCGATCGCGTGGACGCGGTGCTGCTGTCGATCCGGCCGCAGGAGCGCCGGATTGCGCTGGGGCTGAAGCAAGCGCTGGCGGATCCGTGGATTGAGGCGGAGCGCAACTTCCCGGCGGGCGCGCAGGTGGAGGGCACGGTAACGAAGCTGATGAACTTCGGCGCGTTTGTGGAGATCGCCGAAGGCGTGGAAGGGCTGGTGCACATCAGCGAGATCGCAGCCGACCGCCGGCTACACCACCCCAGCGACGTGGTGCGCGTGGGCCAGCGGGTGAAGGCGCTGGTTTTGGCGGTGGATCCCGAGCGGCGCCAGTTCCGGCTTTCGATGAAGCAGTTGATTCCCACCGATCTGGACGAATTCATGGCGGAGCATAAAGCCGGTGATGTGGTTTCAGGGCGGGTGGTGGAACTGACGGCGTCGGGGGCGGTGGTGGAATTGGGCGAAGGCATCCGCGCGGCATGCCGCACGCGCAAAGCGGCAGCCGGCGAGAAATCCGCGCCTGCAGCCACGGCGCCGGCGGGCAAAGCCGATCTTTCCTCGCTCACGTCGATGCTGAAGGCGCGTTGGAAAGGGAACGCTCCCGCCGCCACGCCCGAGCCTGAACCTTTGGCCGAGGGGCAAGTGCGCAGCTTCAGGATCGTGAATCTGGACGCGGAGGCGAAGAGGATCGAGGTCGAGGTCGCGTAGAACTCGAGTTGTCAAGAGCGAGTTGCGGGGGGGGGCGGGATCGATGGCTAAGCCGCCAGCTTCAGACAACAACGGAGGGGCGAAGCGAGGGTAAGGCGCCCGATTCTGAGACTCGTTGAATCGCCGACGCCAAGTACAACTTTCAGGTCATCTTTCGTGCAGACAGCAAACAAGTGAGTCTGTTCGAAACTGGCGGCGGGGCTTTCAAAAAAACGGCTCTTCGCCCGGTATTTGAACAAAAGCGGACCCGCGCACTTTTATAAATACAGCTCGTCGAGGTAGCACCACTTCCAATCTTCGCCGCGCTCGGCGGATTGGATGAGGGGGTGCTCGGTTTCGTGAAAGTGCGCCCGGGCGTGACGGTTGGGCGAGGAGTCGCAGCAGCCGACGTGTCCGCATTCGAGACACATGCGCAGATGAACCCAGCGGTCGCCGGTCTTGAGGCATTCCTCGCACCCCTTGGTGCGGGGTTTCACCTTCTTTAAGTGTTCTTTGACATGAGTGCAAGCCGCCGCCATGGGGACCTCCTCGACTTCGCGCCGATTTGTCTACTCTTGCACAATTGGGCGCATGGCGCCAGCCCGGCGCGGGCTGGGCCAGTTGGCGCACCGGGAGCGGCCGGCAAAGGGACTCAACTTATTCGCTTTCTCTGCCGATAGAGGGTTCGAGGAGCATCCTATGAACCGCCTTTGTCGGCGCCTCATTTTTGTTGCGCTGGCGGCTGCCTTTGCGGATAACGTCTACGCCGCCCTGCATGGCACAGTGACGGACACCACCGGGGCGGTGGTTTCGGGGGCCACGGTGACGGTGGTGAACGCGGGGACCGGGATTGCCACCGTACGCAAGACCGACGGCGCCGGCTATTACATATTTCCCCAGCTGCAAGCGGGCAACGTGTACCGGGTGACGATCACGGCCGATGGATTTGAGGCCTTTGTCGCGGACGGGGTGACGCTGAACGTGAACGACAACCGGGAGCTGAACGCGAAACTCGGCGTGGGCGCGGTTGCGCAAACCATCCAGGTGGTGGCGGGCGCGCTCGAGGTGGAAACCGCGAATACGCAACTCGAGCAACTGGTGACGAAGCACCAATTGGAGGAGGTACCGCTCGAAGGGCGCGACCCTGCCGGTTTGCAAAAGCTGAATCCGGGGGTGGTCGAGTCCTCAGATCGTTTCGGCACTTTCTCCACCAATGGCAGCCAGACGGCGCAGAACTCGTATCTCGTGGACGGCATCGACATCAACGACCCCATGCTCCAAAGCGAAGGGATCCAGATCAATCCGGACGCGCTGGCCGAAGAAAACATCGTGGCCAGCACCATGAACGCCGAATTTGCGCGCAACTCGGGCGCGGTGGTGAACCAGATACTCAAGGCCGGATCGCGTCAACTGCACGACAGCGGCTTCGAGTTTTACCGCGACACGTTTTTGAACAACGGCGACTATTTCTCCCAAGCGCGGCCGGTCTTTCAGCAGAATCTCTACGGGGCCACGCTGGGAGGGCCGATTTTATCCGGACGGCTGTTTTTCTTCACCGCATACCAAGGGTTGCGCAATCGCACTGCGCAAACCGATTTGCAGACCACGCTCGACGCCAACCAGTTCGCGGGCGACTTCACCAACGACACCAATTACGCTACCGGCGCGGCGAACGCCGCCGGACTGACCTCGAATCCTATTCCGTTCGACGTGGGTTCCTGCGTAGCCACGCCCGCGAGCGCGCAACCAGAGACCTGGGCGGACTGCTTTGCGAGTGGAGTGGTGAACATTTCCCGCGCGGAGTGGAATCCGATTGCGGCGGCGCTGATCCAGAAATATGTGTTGCCCGCCAATGAAACATTGGGCGGGGTGGCCTACGCCAACTTCAATGCGCT
>JASHUH010000305.1 GCA_030040115.1 Acidobacteriaceae bacterium
CTCAGAAAGGCGTTCTCTACAGCGTCAGTCTGGAGCGCAGCTACAAAGACGACGACGGTAAATGGCAGAGCACTTCCAATCTCAACGCGAGCGATATGCTCCTCGTTGCGAAGCTCGCCAATGAGGTCGATACGGAGTGGAGAAAACTCCTCGCGGCCGACCGGAAAGCAGGTCAGCCCGAAAAAGAAGCAGCTTAACCGCAGATCGGGGCAGGGCGCTCGCAAGGGTGCCTTGTCCCATTTTCCTGTCACACATCAGACGGAGCCGGTCAATGAGCAAATCGAAAAAGTCGAACCGATCACACCAACGGCGCGCGAAATTCGAGCGGCTTATCCAATTGCAAATCCTCGACTACGAGCGTCGTTACTATCCCGGCGGGAGGAGCGTAGCTGCCGCTCTCTGGGCCGAGAAATTTCCGGCGGGCACGAATGCATCGAGCAGCCAGGAGCCGTCACAGCAGGGAGACTGACGCAGACATCGATCAGCGGTCCACCGGGGCAGGGTGCTCATCGCGCCTTGCCCCTTTTTCTTGTTCACACGGCAATCGCCCGGCACAGTGCATTGCCGGATTCGATTGTTGCCCATTCGCGCAATCTCGTTTCTTTCCTGCTGCCCGCGCTGCGATTCGGATGCGGAACGTTGTATGCAGTCATCGCGTTTACCGTTGCGGCGAATCAAAATTGGGATTCCAGTCGCCGGATGCGAAGTGCGATTAACGGCGGCAGCAAGTTGTCCATGGTCAGACCATGGCACGCCACGGAAAAATTGCCTCCGGCAATTTTCGTGGCTCAACTTGGCAAGGGGAGGGCTTTCGCCCGTCCCCGTTGCATCCCCTCCCATGCGCTCCGCGGTCCGGCGGAAACCGTGCCCGTTTCCGCGCCATTCGGCTTTGACGCGGGCGCGCCGGACTCATGGGCGGTGCGCCCATGAGGGCCAACGCCAGCCCGCAATCGTCGTCGCACGCCGGAGGCGTCGTCGTCGAGAACCGCCAACGCAACAACAAAACCGATACGCGCTGGGATGACGACGAATTCGCCGCTCTGACGGACAAAGCCCACGAGACGGGCTTGAGCCGCGGCGCTTACATCCGCGCCGCCGTGCTTGGCACGCCCGGCCCGCGCGCAAGGCGCAGCCCGCCCGTCGATGCTGAAGCGCTCGGTCGCGCTACTGCAGCGCTGAATAAAGTCGGCAGCAATCTGAACCAGATGACTCACGGCATGAACGCCGGAGGCTATTCGCTTGTGCTGCAGGAGCTCTTCGCGGCGCTTGCCGAGGTCCGCGCCGCCGCTGCCGCGATGCGGGCGATTGTGACGGAGAAGGATCGCTCATGATCTCGAAGGGCAACACCCACAAGAACGGGGTACGGCTTGCCAACTATATGACGGCCGGCAAGGACGGCGAGCGCGCGGAGTTATGGGAACTGAAAGGCTTCGAGGCGACCAACATCCGGGACGCCTTCCGCGACGTGCAGATCATGGCAGGAGCCACGAAATGCGAGCATCCGTTCTTTCATGTTCAGGTCCGGAACCGCGACGGCGAGACCCTGAACCGTCATCAATGGGAGTATACGGCCGATCGCATCGGCAGGATGCTCGGGCTTGCGGACCAGCCGCGGGCGATTGCGTTTCATGTCGACGAGAAGACCGGGCACGAGCACATGCATGTTGCCTGGAGCCGGATCGACGCAGAGACGATGACGGCGAAGGCCATCCCGTATTTTAAGTTCCGGCTCAAGACGTTAAGCCGGGAGCTGGAAGCGCATTTTGGGCTTGAGGCGGTCACGAACCGCCGCGAAGGTCTCATCAAATACGCGCCGACGCGCGCCGAGCAGGAGCAGGCCCGGCGTCTCGGCCTGAATCCGCATGAACTCCGCAACACGATCCGCGCCTGCTACGAGCGTTCGGATTGCGGCGCTAGCTTTCAGGCGGCCCTCGCGCATGAAGGCATGACTCTCGCCAAAGGCGACGAGCGCGACTTCATTGTCATCGACAGGGAAGGGGGCATGCACGCGCTCGGCAAGCGCATCCTCGACGACAGCGTGACGAAGATACGCGCGCGTTTCTCGGATCTCTCCCGCGACAATCTGCCCACTGTCGAGCAGGCGCGCATTCTTGTTCTCGAAAAAGGACTGCAGGAAGAAAAGAAGCGGGTAGGGCGGGAGAAGGCGGAGCCGGCCTGGGACCGGGACCGCGCCGATCGCCAATGGCAGGAAGCCGTCGTCAACGCCGCGATCGAGCAGGAAAAGGCAGAGCGGAAATTTGCAGAGCCGGAGCACAGAAGGGCGGGCGGCAGGAAAGAAAAAGCAGTCTGGCCGATCAGCCCGCCGGCGCAGGAGGCCGTCAAGACTTCGCCCCAGCATCACTTCGAAGACGCCGCACGACAGGCGACCAGCGACAACAGGCGACAATCCTCGAAGCTGCGCGGCATGAGCTGGAAACTGGACAAGCTCCTGGAGCATAGCGACAACGCAAAGGCCTTTGCCGCCGCCCTGGAGGACAGGGGAATAGGCTTCGCGCGCGTGAACAAAGAGGAAGCCGACCGCAGCCACCGCCAGGCGGAATTCGCCAAAGCCATCGGCAATCATGCGCCGCGCTACCGGGAAGGGGAGATCGTCGCCGTCACCGAGCCGCGTCCTGAATACCGGCGTAGGGAAGAAATCGTTGTTCCGCCGCGCGTCCACAAACTCGACCAGCAGGCGGCCGAGAAATTCGTCGCCGCGCTCGGCAAGAAAATGCAGATCGAGGGCATCGACGCGACGATGGCCATGCTCAAAGAGAGCGCCCGGCAGCGTTCGGAACACCGGACAGCCGTCCGGATTGAAAACGCCTCGACGATCAGGGACCGGGCGACGAGTCACACGAAGGATGCCGCCATCAAGGGCGTGAAGCTGGGCGGCAGCGCCCTCCGGAGTTTCGGCAAAGCCTTCGACGCTGTAAGCGATGCCTTCTCCTCTCTGTTTGCGCCCACGCCGACACCGCAGCAGCAACATGAAAACAACCTGGCCGCGCGGAAACGGGAGGCCGAAGCCGAGGACGCGATCGACTTTTCCAGGTTCACCGCCGAGCTGGCGCGACAGCGGGAGCAAGAGGAAACCGAAATAGCCAGGCAGCGCGAGCGAGGCGGGCGAGAGCGTTGAGAGCCGCGCCACTCGGGAACGGCGCGGCGATGACCCAGGTCCCGCCACCGCACGGACCATTCCAGGGCTCGCCAAAAGGCTCATGCGGCAATTCCGGGAACTGGCCAGAACGCTGACGCGAGCGCATGACGTGCCGCAGCCGCGGCGCCGCGGCACCGGAGAAACGCGCGAAGGTTTCATGCTGGCGGCCCGAAAGCTCTTCCGCCGTTCCGCCCGGATTCCGTCCGCGGCTTATGCGAAGCCCCCGCTCCTCTGGAACACTCTCGATTGGCTGAATCCCTGGCAGAAACAGCGCGCCGTTACCGGCCATGAACTGGATGCGGCATGCGAGGCTGTGCACCCGGAGCAGGACCTTTACCCGCATTTGTGATCCTGCTAGAGCCTTGGTATGGTCGAGGATAAAGCACCCACGCACACAGCCTACGCCCTTCAAAGGCTTGGCAGGCGCCACGGCGAATGGCTTGAAATCGGCCGTGCGCGGCGGGAAGCCTCCGGCGTCATCCACCTTTTTCTGAACCGCACTCCGATCGGCGGATTCAACGGCTACGCCTATCTTGCCCCGATCGGCACGCAACCGCCGGAACCGGCGCCGGAGCCGCAGAGGCCCTCCACTTTCGGCGCGGACGGTTCCGCGGAAGAAACGGAAGCAGGGTCATAGAAGCGAAGCCTCTTTCCTGCCGACCCGTTTTGTGCCTATCGTTCTGTTCCGCCTTTCCTCATCCTGCCTGAGTGAGATTGATTTTGTAGACTGCTGATTCTGTTCAGCATAATTCCATTCTTTTTCGCTGTGTAGGAACTGTGCAGGGAATCTGTGCCTTTTCCAGCAAATCTCGCCCTTATCCAACGCTCAATCCTTGCGAAAGCTCTACGTGCACGGATTGAGGTTCGATCTTTTCTCCCAACTCCTGCTGCGAGAGGGCTGTCGCTTTCGATACATCTTTGTTCAACTCGTATCCTAGCGCCTTCGCGTCGTTGGTGTACATCTGCACGTCGAACTGTGCGCGCGACACCGACACATACGCCATGCGGCTGTTCACAAGTTCGGGAGCCTGCTCCGTGTCCACGTGGATCAGCACGCGGTCTGCGGTCTGGCCCTGGCTGCTGTGGCTCGTCACCGCGTAACCGTAATCAAGATGCGGATGCTGATGCGCGTTGAACTCGACTTCGCGCCCTGAGTCCATGCGCAGTTTCAGATTGCCGCTATCGTTGATCCGTTCAATGGTCCCCAACTCGCGGTTAGCGAGCTTCTGCTCATGGTACGGGGCCGTGAGTTGCACGCGGTCGCCCTGCGCGAAGTGGCGCTCGCTGTCGCGATAGACTGTCACCCCCTGCAATCGGCGCGGATCGTATCTTAGCTCGTCGCCGCCGTGCCGCTTCACCGTGAGCGTATTGTTCTCGCAGTCCACGTGCGAGACT
>JASHUH010000306.1 GCA_030040115.1 Acidobacteriaceae bacterium
ATCCTGGGCATCGACGAGCTCTCGGAAGACGATAAATTGACCGTGGCGCGCGCCCGCAAAGTGCAGAAATTTCTGTCGCAGCCGTTCCACGTGGCCGAGCAGTTTACGGGAATCCAGGGGCGCTATGTGAAGATTGCCGATACGGTGCGCAGCTTTAAGGAAATCATCGAAGGCAAGCACGACGATGTGCCGGAGCAGGCGTTCTACATGAAGGGCGGCATCGAGGAAGTGCTGGAGACAGCGGAGAAGCTGAAGGCAACGGTGTAAGGCAGTTGTCAGTGGTCAGTGATCAGTCTCCGCGTGCTCGCGCCACCACCAGCAGAACCAACTGATAACTGACAACTACGAACTGACGACTGTGAACTGAGAACTGGACGTATGGCTGACCCAACCACAGACCAACTCCGCGTACGGCTCGTGACTCCCGAGCGCACGCTCTTCGATCAGCGGGCGGACGCTGTGGAACTGCCCTCGAAGTCCGGCTACATGGAGGTGCTCTACGGCCACGCGCCGCTGCTGGCTGAGCTGGGCGCCGGCGACGTGACCATCCACAGCGGGGGCGGCGAGCCTGGCAGCGCGGAGGGGGCGCCGCGCTACAACGTGAGCTGGGGCTTTGTGGAAGTGCTGCCGGACCGCGTGACCATTCTCGCCAGCGACGCCCTGAAGCCTGAGGAGATTGACGTGAAGCGCGCCGAGGAGCAGCGCCGGCGCGGCGAGGAGATGTGGACCCAGGCCGGCGAAAGCGAGGAAGCCTACGCCGAAGCGCTTCGCGTGATTGCGGAAGCCGACGCCAAGATGGCGTCGGCGGGTGAACGGCACTGAGGTTGGGCTTGGCCGGCTCACGGTGGTTGTTTGGCGGCGCGGTGTTTCTGGCTGCTTTTCTGCTTTTCCTGGTGGAACCCGTCGCCGCCAAGCAGTTGCTGCCTTATCTGGGCGGATCGGCGGCGGTTTGGATTACCTGCCTGGTGTTTTTTCAAACCGCGCTGCTCTGCGCTTATCTGTACGCCCATTGGCTTACCCGCCATCCGCAATGGAAGCTGCATGTTCTTCTTCTGCTGGGCGGGTTAGCGCTGGCGATTTTTTGGGTTGCCGGCGGCCTCGATTTGAGCAGCGGCTCCGAACACCCGGTCTCGACCATTTTCCTGGCCCTCGGCATCTGGATCGGGCTGCCCTTTCTGATGCTCGGCGCCACCAGCCCGCTTTTGCAGGTCTGGTGGTCGCGGATCGAACGCGGACCGATCCCATGGCGGCTCTTCGCCCTCTCCAATCTGGCGTCCCTGGCGGCCTTGGGATTTTATCCCACGCTCATCGAGCCCTTCCTGAGCCTGCACACGCAGCGCGCTGTGTGGTGCTCGGGATTTGCGGCCTTTGCGGCGCTGGCCGCGGTCTTGACGGCCCGGGCGCGATCGGCTGCGGCCCCGCCTACTCCGGCCAAGACCATCGATGAGTCCGGCCTGCCCGCATCGCCGCTCAGCCACAAGCTGCTCTGGCTGTTGCTGCCCATGGCCGCGTCGATGCAGTTGTGCGCCGTCACCAGCTATCTGACCGCCAACATCGCGCCCTTTCCGCTGCTGTGGATCTTGCCCCTCGGCGTGTACCTCGTCACCCTGATCCTGGCCTTCGAGTTCCCCCACCTTTTGCCGGCGAGCATTGTCACGCGCTTTCTCGCCGTGATGCTGGCCGGCCTCGCCTACATGCTGGCGCACGTGGATGTAACGCTGCCGGTGGGCGTGGGCGTCGTATTTTTTCTCTTCGAGCTTCTGGTCTCGTGCCTGTTCTGCCACAACCAGGCCTATGCTCTGCGGCCCCAACGCGCGTCGGAATCCACGGTCTTCTATTTGCTCTTCGCCGGCGGGGGCGCGCTGGGCGCATTCCTCGTCGGCATCGCATCGCCGCTGCTGTTCTCGTTTAATTACGATATCGCCCTCACTTTTTGGATCACCGCTGTGCTGGCGCTTGCAGTTACGCTGGTTCCCCATACATCGATGCGCGGGTGGGGACAGCGCCTGCTGTGGTCCGCAGCCAGCGTCATGCTGCTGGTGCTGGTTTTCTGGCTGCACATCGCCTATCAGCGCGACACTCTGATGGCGGTGCGCAACTTCTATGGCGCCTTGCGGGTGAAACAAGACTTCGGCTATCCGGGCGCCATTTTGCGCACGCTCACCAACGGTTCGATTCAACACGGAACGCAGATCTTCGGGTCCGATGCGTTGCGCAAAACGCCCACGACGTATTACGCGCTGGACTCCGGCGTGGGCCTGGCCCTGCGCTTCTGCTGCCAAAGCCGACCGCGCACCATCGGCGTGATCGGCCTGGGCGCGGGGACCCTGGCTGCCTATGGCCGCCCCGGCGATCACATCCGCTTTTACGAAATCAATTCTGCGGTCGAGCCCATCGCCCGGAACGTGTTCAGCTACATCCGCGATTCCGGCGCTCGCATCGACATTGTCGAGGGCGATGGGCGCGCCTTGCTGGCCCACGAACCGCCGCAACATTTCGACGTGCTGGTGGTCGACGCCTTTTCAGGCGATGCAATTCCCCTGCATCTGCTCACCGCCGAGGCGGTGGCGCTCTACCGGCGCCATCTGGCTCCGGGCGGCATTCTGGCCTTTCACATTTCGAACCAGCACGTCGATCTCGAACCCGCCATCGCTCTGCTGGCGCGGAATGCGGGGATGAAGGCGGTGCGCGTCAGCAGCCCGCCCAACGACGAGCGCGGCGAGTTCAGCGCCACCTGGATGCTGTTGAGCGACAACGCCGCTTTCTTCGCGCAGCCGGCGGTGGCAGCCCACGCCAGGCCGCCGTGTTGAAGCCCGGCTTGCGGGTCTGGACCGATGACTACTCCAGCCTTTTGCCGCTGCTGCGGTGGTGAGCAGGGCTGCATCGATCCGACGCCGAAGCGATGCACCGGTGTGCCAGAGGATGGAGTTTGGAGCGATCGGCTTCGAAGCTCGCGCATCGAGTTCGGAATGTATTATGCTATACATGTATAGTGCAGAGGCGATCATGCTTGCCATCAGGCTTCCCGAAGACATCGAAAAACGGCTCGACCGGCTGGCCAAGCGCACCGGGCGAACCAAGACCTACTACGCGCGTGAGGCGATCCTGAAGCACCTCGAAGACCTGGAAGATATTTACGACGCCGAAAGGGTGCTCGCGGACCTGCGCGCAGGTCGCACCCACACCGTTCCCCTGGAAGTTGCCATGAAACGCCTCGGTATTAGGGTGAACGAGAATGACTTGGAAGATTGAGCTCGCATCTGGAGCCGAAGAAACTCTCAAGAAGCTGGATCCACCCATAGCAAAACGAATTTATGCTTTTCTCTTTCTGCGTCTGGCGAAGCTGGACAATCCGCGACTTATCGGTGAAGCGCTGAAAGGCCCGCGTTACGGTGAACTGTGGAAATATCGCGTCGGCGATTACCGCATTCTGGCCCGCATCGAGGACGACATCGTGCGCGTCCTGGTGGTGAAGGTGGGTCACCGGCGCGAGATTTATGAGCGGTAAGTGCTTGGCGGCCCGGCGAAACCTTCATGGGCGCCGGCGCAGAACTGGAAGCCGCCGACGCGGATCGTTACCACACCGCGCGCAGATAATGCTCGCGGATGTTGTCGTCAGAAGAGATCAGCGGGGCAAGCCCGTTGACCTTGGCCTGGGCCACGATGATCCGGTCGACGCCGCGCCCGCCGGCCCGCAATGCCCGGTGTTTTGCCGACTTGCTTCCCCCGCATCTGGCCCGATACAGTGACACCCACGGGGCCTTTGCGCGTCAGCGCTGTTCTCTGTGCGCCGCGGGCCGTTTCGAACCTGCTTTTTTAAAGGAATCTACATGTCTTCCTTACCGGTCGCTGCACTTTCCAATCAGGACATCGACTCGATTCTGCGGGAAAACCGCATCTTTCCGCCGTCTGCCGAATTCAGCGCCAAGGCGCACATCGGCAGCCTCGAGCAATACGAGGCTCTCTACCGGGAATCGATCGAGGATCCGGAAAAATTCTGGGCGGCGGCGGCCCGCGAGCTCGACTGGTTCAAGCCCTGGGACAAGGTGCTGGAGTGGAATTTGCCCTGGGCGAAATGGTTTGTGGGCGGCAAGCTGAACCTGTGCCACAACTGCGTGGACCGGCACGCCAAGGGCGAGCGGGCGGCGAAAACGGCGCTGATCTGGGAGGGCGAGCCGGGCGAAATTCGCCGATTGACGTATGAGGATCTGCATGTGGAAGTGCAGCGCTTCGCCAACGCCCTCAAGGACCTCGGCATTCGCAAAGGCGATCGCGTGGGCATATACATGGGCATGACGCCCGAACTGGCCATCGCTTTGCTGGCGTGCGCGCGCATCGGCGCCATCCACTCGGTGATCTTCGGCGGCTTTGCGGCCAACGCCATTGCCGACCGCGTGAATGACGCCGGCTGCGTGGCCATTCTTACCCAGGACACCAGCTACCGGCGGGGCGGCGAAGTCCAGCTCAAGCGCACCGTGGATGAAGCCCTGGGCGGCTGCCCCACGGTGGAGCACGTGGTGGTCTATCGCCGCACGGGGTCGCCGGTTTCGATGGTCGAGGGCCGCGACCACTGGTGGCACGAGCTCACCGCCAAAGCGGCGCCCGAGTGCCCGGCCGAGGAGCAGGATGCCGAAGATCCGCTGTACATCCTTTACACCTCCGGCACCACGGGCAAGCCCAAGGGGCTGGTGCACACCACCGGCGGCTACGCTGTGCAGACCTACCTGACCACGAAATATGTTTTCGACCTGCGCGAGGACGATATTTATTGGTGCACGGCCGATATTGGCTGGGTCACTGGCCACTCGTATGTTGTGTATGGCCCGCTGCAATGCGGGGCT
>JASHUH010000307.1 GCA_030040115.1 Acidobacteriaceae bacterium
GCCACAGGTTGGCGCCTACCTGCGGCCCCCACTCCCACACCGCGTCCATCCCGTATTGGCACAGCGAGTAGACCATCGGCCGCCCCGTCGCCTTCAGCGCCTTGTCCATTTTGGCGTACGCAGCCTCCATCAGCCGCATCTGCTCGGCCTTGTCGTCGGGCGCTTGCGCCTGCATCACCACGCGGCCAAAGCTGCACAAGTCGTACTTCAAATAATCGATGCCCCACGACGCGTACAGTTCCGCGTCCTGCTGCTCATGGTCCAGCGATGCCGCGTACCCCGCGCACGTCTTCGGCCCCGGCGAGGAGTAAATCCCCAGCTTCAGCCCCTTCGAGTGCACGTAATCCGCCAGCCCCTTCATGTCCGGAAACTTCGAGTTGGTGTGCAGCACGCCGTTCAAGTCGCGCTCGCCCTCCCAGGTGTCGTCGATGTTCACATACACATACCCCGCGTCCTTCATTCCCGTGGAAACCAGCGCATCGGCGGCGCCGCGGACGTCCTGTTCGGTCACATTGCCATGAAAGTAGTTCCAACTGTTCCACCCCATCGGCGGCGTCAGCGCTACGCTCTGCGCTGAGGCAGGCTGCTGGGAAAAGATGATGAGCGAAATCAACACCAACACAGCCAGCGGCAAACCCGCGCGCAAACGCATCGCCAAAACCCTCCTGAAAGCCTTTTCAGGGAATACTACGCCCCACTCCCGCAACCCGGCAATCGCGGTCCGCGACAAAGGAGATTCGTAAATGCCGTTGGACGGCCCGAACCCCGGTGCCTTAGCCCATCAGAAACTACGCATGCCCCAGGGTCGCGGGAACACAGAGCTGAGGATTTGTTGGCGCAGAAAGAGCCAAATAGCAAATTCTCTTAGCCATCCCTCTGGCCGCACCCACACTCACTCACGTTTCAAAATCGGGCGTTTTGCTCTTTGGCGTCGCCCCGAAGAAACCTAGAGGTCCAACCTGAGCCATTCTCCGGAAAATTCTTTCGCGAACGCGACCTAGACGCGTACAATTGCCGCGCCAAGGAAATCCTAATGAAATCCTGGGTGGGGCATTCCGGAGGATCCGCCGCAATGATTCCCCGAGCTATCCTCCACCCGAATGGCAGAGGAGAAACGATGCGATACATTGGGCGGTTTTGCAGGACGGAAGCTTATCTGCTAAGCCAAACCATTGATTGGCGATCCGGCAGCGGAGTTTTTCTCGCTGAGACGCAGGTCCCTTGCGGAACCGTATTTGTAAATGAAAAGGGCCAGATCGGCGGCGAGTTCTACCCGACAAGCCAGCTCCGGTGAGGTTCAAAATCGCCAGCCTTGGACCCTCGGTCGGGAAGCCACCCCAGCCCATCTGCATGGCTACCCTTGACTACCTAAAGGCGAAGTCGGCGTGATTTGGGGAGGGCCCGCGCGCCTGCTAAACATCCTCCAATTGATGCGCGTCGAACCAACGACGATTGAGTTGCCGATTCCTTAAGAAGTCACAACCGGGCTGGCCGTCCCAATACCGTATTAAGGAGAAACGCCTTCCGGCGTAGCAGCGGGAGAAGAGCGATCCCCATTACTCGTGATTCCGACAGCGCCCTCCGGTGGCGGGCGGCGGTTCGGCAGCAGACCCTCTCGCACCGCTGCACCGTCATCGAACCCTTGGAAGATTTTCAGGTTTCCATCGAGCAACGACGCATGCGCCGTGGCAAGAACGTAGACGATTTCTCTGACCCGCTGGTAATGAAGAAAGTAGATGATTGCGCGCCTCAGCACGGTAACACAAATCAGCAACGTGACGAGGACCATGACTATGGAAGACGGGAAACCCTGGGAGAATTTGAAGATTGGGCTCCATTGCTGGCGGTGGTAAGCAGAAGCCATGACGATTGCCAGAAGAACCACCCAGACGTACTGAAGCAGCTGCGCCGCGAACCACACCGAAGACATCATTCTGACGTGTGCTTCATTACGAACAATGTCACCACATTTCCGAGGGCTGCGGAACTGGATGCGGATCTTGAGCAGGTTTATGAAGAGCTTGGATCGCTGGTCGATCTGCTCCGAGTCTCCATCCCACGGAACATGCCTTGCAAGGTGATCCAATCCTCGTTTGGAGAGATAAGTGCGCAGATGTGAATAGGGGAATTGGCCACCTGCACCTTCGGCTAATTCGCGCGCTTTGCGCCTGATTTCAAACCAGCTGCGGATTCTTGCAGCCACGCCCCTTCCGCTTTCGACCTGGAACCTGTCCCGATCTGCGGCCTTGGGCTGAACCACAGAGCGGCTAAGGTCGTCCCAATTCGTGCGCAGGATGTAGGCAAGGCTTTTTTGATCCGGAACCTTCGGATCGCGCCGCGAAAACATGTGACCCACGACATAAGAAACGACGATTAACAATGTGAAGAGGACTGAATTGGGAATCGCGGAAACCCAGGATTTATCGGGGCCGGAACCCGGAGTTTTTCCAAGCAACGTCGCCCCAGTCCAGACGATCATCGGGACTGTGATCATTGTGAACAGGAAGCCGGGAACGAGGCTGCCAAAAAAATCGACAAACAGATCCCGTACAAGGGATGCAGCAAGATCCAACCCTTGCGCGGTTAAATCGTCGGGGCGGTGATTCTCCAATTCAGGCATTGGGACCCTCCCTCCGGAATTCAGGCCCTTATTCATCGCCATGGGGGAATATCCAGCAACCATACAGCAAACGGACAATGAGTATCAACGTCAATCGATGGGGCTGAGCCCGCGCAGCACCTATCGCGCTGCGGCGAAATCCCCGAATGGGCAGATGGGATGGCGGCCGAACCAAGAGCCTCCGCGGTTCGATGACGGGACCTGCACCACCATAATTCTCAAAAGAATCGTCGGGGTGGGGGTGGAGTAGCTAAATTAGCTATTTCAGCTAAAACGAGAATCGGACGGCCCGCGGATCGTTCGCCCCGTCTCCTCGATCCGTTCGGAAGGAGTACCCTGTCAGTGGTTCATACGCCCGTGAGGTATTCGCCATGAACACCATTAGCCGGCGCAGGTTTCTCGCGGCCGGCGCGCTCTCTTTCGCCGCCACGCGCTTCTCCGCCCATGGTCAGGAGATGGCCCGGGCCACGCTCACGATTCCGTCGCGGGCCTCCGGCCCCCAGATCCCGGCCAACTTCATCGGCCTCTCCTATGAAGTCGAGCAGCTCGCCGATCCGAGCTTTTTCTCCGCACAAAACACTGGCCTCATCCGCCAGTTCCAGGCCCTCGCGCCCCATGGAGTCCTGCGCCTCGGCGGCAACACCAGCGAATTCGCCACCTGGAAACCGAGCCCCGATGCGCCGGAACCGGAGCGGCCCAACATTCGCGAAGTGCAGGGCGAGCCCAGAGCCCAGTTCTACAACGTGACCCCGGAAGCGGTGCGCAATCTCGCCGCGTTTCTCCGCGCCGCCGGCTGGACCTGCATCTACGGCATCGGCATGGGCACAAACACCCCCCACCGCGCCGCCGCCGAAGCGATGTTCGCCGCCCAAACCCTCGGCTCCAGCCTCGCATACTTCCAGATCGGCAACGAAGTCGATCTTTTCGGCCGCCATCTGCGCGACCCGCAAACCTGGAACGCGCAGACCTATCTCGACGAGTGGCTCGCCATGGCCCGCGCCATTGAGGCTCGCGTTCCTGCGGCCCAATTCGGCATGCCCGACGTGGCCTCGAACATTTCCTGGCTTACCGACATCGCCAACCGCTGGTCCTCCATCCAAAACCCTCCTCGCATCGTCGCCCTCACCCATCACTATTACTTCGGCGGGCCGGCCACCAATCCCGACGTGAACATTCCCAACCTGCTCAAGCCTGCAACCATGCAGAAGGTGCAGCAGACCGCCGACACCGCTAACGCCGCCGCGCGCAAAATGGGCGTGCGCCTGCGCATGACCGAAGGCAACACCTGCTATCGCGGCGGCAAGCCCGGCCTCTCCGACGTCTTCGCGGCGTCGCTCTGGGCAGCCGATTACGCGCTGCTGCTGGCCAGCAACAATTACTCCGGCGTCAATCTCCACGGCGGCACGGGCAACTCCGTCGCTAATTCGGTGGGTGGTTCCCTGCCCGGCGACGCGCTGCTGCGCGATCAGGGCGAGACGCCGCAACAAATCGCGGCGCATCCCCATCCCTTCTACACGCCCATCGCCACCTTTGGACCGGAATACATGCTGGAGCCCGTGGCCTACGGCCTTAAGTTCGCCGGCGCGGTCAGCGGGTCCACGTTTATTGAAGGAGATTTCACGTCTCCGCTGCAGACCGCGGGCGTCGACGCCACAGCGTACGCGCTCATGCTGCCCGATGGCCGGACCGCGGTGGTTATTCTGAATAAGGATGCGGCCAGGGATCTGGTCGTGACCCTCGACTTGGGAACGGGAAGAACCGGCGCGGTGGAGACCGAAGGCTTGCACGCACCCTCGCTCGATAGCCGCGAGGCGCACATCATGCGATCGGAAAAGGCGCGCCGCTTCCAAAACGGCCAGTTCGCGGCCATCGTTCCCCGCGCCACCGGGCTGCGCCTGAGCGTGGTGTAAGACCGCCGGCTGGATCGTGATCGGCGGCCTGGAGTAGATGAGGACGATGACTGAACTCAGCAGAACCGGAATTTCTCTCGAGCAGGACCTGCTCGCCGGCTTCGATCACCTCATCGCGCGGCGCGGCTACAAAAACCGCTCTGAAGCGTTGCGCGATCTGATCCGCGAAGCACTGCTTGGCGAAGCCGTCGATTCCAACAAGCCGGTGGTCGGCACGTTAACGCTGGTCTATGACCACCATGTGCCCAATCTCTCGCAGAAGCTAACCGAAGCGCAACATCACGCGGGAGCCATGGTGCTGGCCGCCACCCATGTCCACCTCGACCATCACTACTGCCTCGAAGTCATCATCATGAAAGGCCGCAGCCACGAAATTCAAGAGATGGCTGACCGGATGCTCGCCATGCGCGGCGTCGAGCTCGGTAAACTGGTGCTCACCAACTCCGGCGCCGCCCTCCGCGCCGAGTCGCACACGCACTGAATTTCAGAGCCGACGGCGCTGAACCGCGAAGAAATTCACCCACTCGAGAAACGAAAAATTTGAGAGGCTCCGCGACCGCTACTGCGAGCCGCCATCCGCGGCTTCGAATTCCAGCTCGTCGAAGCGCCGCCACTTATAGATCGCGATCGAAACCACCCAGCTCAGCGCGAAGAGCCCCACGATCAGGAAACCCAGCGTGCCGAAGTGATCGTTCAGATTGCGCACCAGCACCCAGAAACCGCCGTTGAATCCGAACTGCCCCGCAAGCAGCCCCAGCGCCTCGATGCCTCCCACCAGCACCGCCACCAGCACGGAGACAAACGTGATGGTCAGGTTGTAGTAGAGCTTGCGCACCGGCTTGACGAACGCCCATCCATACGCCCCCAGCATAAGAATGTTGTCGGTGGTGTCAATCAACCCCATGCCGGCCGCAAAAAGAAAAGGAAACACAAGAATCGACCCCATCGGCAAGCCCTTCGAGGCTTCGGCCGCGGAGATGCCCAGCAACCCGATCTCGGTCGCGGTGTCGAATCCCAAGCCGAAGAGGAATCCCAGCGGATACATGTGCCAGCTCTTGCGGATCATCTGGAACATGGGCCGGAACAGCCGGGCAAGAAAACCCCGGTCAGCCAGAAGCATATCGAAATCCTCTTCAACGTACGGCGCCCCGGCGCGGACCCGAACGAAGGCGTGATAAATGGATCGCAACACGACCACATTCACCACCGCGATGCCAAGCAAGAAGAGGCTCGACACCAAGGTTCCGATCACTCCGCCGATGCCGCGCGCCGCATCCATGCGATGTTGCAGCGCCAGCGCTGTGCCGGCAATCGCCGCGGCGCCCAAAACCACCACAGTGGAGTGCCCCAGGGAAAACATGAAACCGACGGCAATCGGGCGCTTGCCTTCCTGCATCAGCTTGCGCGTCACATTGTCAATCGCGGCGATGTGGTCCGCATCTACCGCATGCCGCAGACCGAAGCTATAGGCGAGAAGCGCCGTTCCGAGCAATAACGGGTAATGGCGAAACGCGAGCGCCGCCCAGAGCCACGCCCCCGCATTGAAGAC